>DBMK01000353.1 GCA_002298885.1 Anaerolineaceae bacterium UBA700 | reverse complement strand
TTTTTCTCTGTGTCTCTGTGCCTTTGTGGTGAAGATTGATATACTATAATTCGTCCAATCTTTGATCATAGGAGCTTCGTTAATGCCCCAGGCTACTTTCCACTTCCCGCCGGGCTTTTTGTGGGGCACGGCGACTGCCGCCCACCAGGTTGAGGGCAGCAACACCAACAACAACTGGTACGCCTGGGAAAATATCCCTGGCCGCATCCTGCAGGACGCCAAATCGGGCCTGGCCTGCGACTGGTGGGGCGGGCGTTGGAAGCAAGACCTGGACCGGGCGGCGGAGAGCGGCCAGAACGCCCACCGGCTGTCGGTCGAATGGAGCCGCATCCAGCCTGCCCCGGATCGCTGGGATGAAGAAGCCCTCGACTTCTACCGGCGCATCGTGCGCGGCATGTTCGAGCGTGGCCTGACCCCCATGGTCACCCTGCACCATTTTACCGACCCGCTGTGGCTGGCCGAAAGCGGTGGCTGGGAGAACGATGAAACGCCTGCAAAATTTGCCGCCTTCGTGCGCAAGGTGGTCGAGGCGCTCAAAGAATTCGTTTCGCTATGGGTCACCATCAACGAGCCCAACGTCTACACATTTTCAGGGTACGCCTTTACCGATTTTCCGCCCGGCCGGACCGACCTCGGAGAAGCCTTCCGGGTCATGTGCAACCTGCTGCGCGGCCACGCCGCCGCCTACCGCGCCGTCCACGAGGTACAGAATGCGGCCCAGGTTGGAGTCGCCCACCACCACCGTCCGTTTCATCCCGCCTTGGGATGGTCCCCGTTGGACCGGACGGCTGCGGGCCTGGTGAACCGGGTGTTCAATTTCTCTTTCCCGAACGCCCTTCAGACCGGAACGTTGAGCTTCATCTATAAGCGCGCCCGCCTGCCCGAGGTGCTGCATACCCAGGACTTTTTTGGGCTCAATTACTACTCCGACGAAACTCTAGGCTTCACCCTTTCGCCTTCTTCCTATTTCATCCGCCGCCGCTTGCCCAAGGGTGTGGAGGGGAGCGAATCGGGCATGATTGCCAACGTCCCCCAGGAATTCTTTGCCACGATGCGCTGGGCCAACCGCCTGGGCCTGCCGATGATCATCACCGAGAACGGCATCGACGATGCCTCCGACACCATCCGGCCGCGCTACCTGATTGAGCACGTCCACCAGGTGTGGCGGGCAATCAACTTCAACTGGCCGGTCAAAGGGTATTTCCACTGGACTCTGGTGGACAATTTCGAGTGGGAGCGGGGTTGGACCCAGCGCTTTGGCCTGTGGGGGCTCGATCCGCAGACACAGGTGCGTACCCGCCGCACCAGCGCCGAAATCTATGCCGAAATCTGCCGCACCAATTCCATCTCTTCCTCTATGGTCGAAAAGCTGGCTCCGCAGCTCATGCCAAAGCTGTTTCCGGTCTAAACTCTTTCGTGGTAAACTCACTCCACGCGAGGAGAGGAACCTTCATGCCCGAAAAAGTACTGCGCTTCCCCGCCGGATTCATGTGGGGAACTGCCACTGCCTCTCACCAGGTAGAGGGCAGCAATACGAATAACAACTGGTACGCCTGGGAAAACACCCCCGGCAAGATCAAGGGCGGGCATAAATCCGGGCTGGCTTGCGATTGGTGGGGCGGACGCTGGCAGGAGGACCTGGACCGGGCTGCCGCCGGCGGTCAGAATGCTCACCGCTTTTCGGTTGAATGGAGCCGGGTACAGCCGGCCTGCGACCGGTGGGACGAGGCGGCGCTGGATGCCTACCGCCAGATGGCGCAGGGGATGGTTGACCGTGGCCTGACCCCCATGGTGACCCTGCACCATTTCTCCGACCCGCTGTGGCTGATGGCCCAGGGCGGCTGGGAGAACGACACCACCCCCGAAAAGTTTGCCGCCTTCGCCATTAAAGTTGTAACGGCTTTGAAGGATCTCGTACATCTTTGGATCACTACCAACGAGCCGAACGGCTACGTGGCTAACGGCTATGTTTTCGGCGTCTTTCCGCCCGGCAAGCACGACCAGATCGCGGCCTACAAGGTGATGCGCAACCTGGTGCGCGGCCACGCCGCGGCTTACCATGCCATCCACCAAATCCAGCCGGAGGCGCGGGTGGGCGTGGCCCACAGCTACCGGCCCCTCCGGGTGGCCCGTCCCTGGTTCCCCCTGGATTGGTGGGCGCGTTCGTTCGTCGACCTAAATTACAACCAGGCCTTCGCCCACGCCGTTGCCGGCGGGAAGCTAAAATTCCTGTCACGGGTTGAGAAAATCCCGGCGGCTGCCCATAGCCAGGATTTCCTGGGGCTCAATTATTACTCCGTGGACGAGATCATGTTTACGCTCAAGCCGGCCCAGCTATTCCTCGACCGGCGTTTCCCGCACGGCAGCGAGGTGAGCGAGACCGGCTTTGTGGCCAACATACCCGGCGGGCTGTACGATTCGGTCAGGTGGGCGCACCAGTTCGGCCTGCCCATCCTGATCACTGAGAACGGGGTGGAGGGTAACGGCGATGACCTGCGCCAGCGGTATATCCTCGAGCACATTTACCAGGCCTGGAGAGCCGTCGACCACCGCTTTCAGGTGGAGGGATTCTTCTATTGGACCCTGGTGGATAACTTCGAATGGGAGCGCGGCTGGACCCAATGTTTTGGCCTGTGGGGCCTGACTCCCGAGACCCAGGAACGCCACTGGCGACCCAGTGTGGACCTGTATTCCGCCATCTGCCGCGAAAACGGGATTTCCCAGAACACCCTGCAGCGCTTCGCTCCCGAGCTCGAACACAAGCTGTTGAAATAAAAGACGTCAACGGGTAAGGTTTTTTAAGG
>DBMK01000166.1 GCA_002298885.1 Anaerolineaceae bacterium UBA700 | reverse complement strand
GTTGTTTGGGCGGCGAAAGCCGCCCAAACAACACCCTTTTTTATCAGGTAACCGTGATCGTGCCGGTCATGTACGGGTGGTGCGAGCAGTGGTAGGTGAACGTGCCGGCGGCCGGAAAGGTCATGCTGAAGCTCTGGCCCGGAGCGATGTCGCCCGAATCCCAGACGCCGTTATCGCCAGTGGCGCTGTGGGTCACGCTGTCGGCGTTGGTCCACGTGACGGTCTGCCCAGCCCGGATCGTCACGGATTGCGGGCCGAAGGCGAACCCGTCAATTTTAACCACCGCCCCGGCCTGGGCAGCAGCCGCTTGCGGCTGGATCACGATTTTGCGCGGCGCATTGCCCACCGGAATGGTGACCTTGACCGTGCCGCTTTCGATATCCACCACGGAGACGTCGTTAGAGCCTTCGTTGGTGACCCAGGCCGTCTTTCCGTCTGGGGTAAGGGCGATCCAGTGCGGCATTGTGCCGACTTTGGCTGTGTTGTACACCGCGCTGGTCTTGGGGTCGATGATATCCAGCTCGCCAGGACCCTGGGCCACCGTCAACCCCACCTGCCCATCCGACGTGAACAGGACGTGGTGCGGCGATGCGTCGGTCTGCACCGAATCCTTTACTTTGTTGGTCGATGGGTCCAGCACCTGCACGGCGTTCACCCCGGCCAGGGTAAAGTACAGCAGCTTGCCGTCCGGGCTGAAGTTCAGGGCGCGCGGTGTCTTGTCCAGAGGAATGGATGCGGTCTGGGTCCGGCTCGCCAGGTCCAGTACGACCAGGGCGGTCTTGCCGGGAGCCTGGGCGGCCACGTAGGCCGTCTTTCCGTCCGGGCTGACGGCGATGTTGTGCGGGTTGGGCACGCTCACCTGTCCGGCGACCTGGTTGGTGGCTGTGTCGACGAAAGCTACCTGGCTGGCCCCGTAGACGGCCACCAGCAGAGTCTTGCCGTCGGGGGTCAGCGCCAGGCCGTGCGGGCTCTTGCCCACCTCGATGGATTGGGTCACCTGGTCGGTCTGGGTGTCGATCAGGCTTACTTTTGTGTCGCCGTCGCTGCTGGCATAAACCCAGCGTCCATCGGCGGTGACAACCAGGCCGTGCGGCCCGGCGGGGATGGCGATTTTACTCAGCACCTGGCCGGTGCTCGTATCCACCACGGCCACGGCGTTATCTTTGAACAGGCCGATATAGGTTTTTGGCCCGTAAGCAGGCATGGTGGGCGTGGCGCTGCCGGCCGGGTTCGGCGCGCCCGCTGGGGTCGATGCGGACGGGGTCATGGTCATGTCGTTGTCGCCGCTGCCGAAGGCCGCCCCGGCGGGCGTGGTGCTGGGGGCCGGCTGGGTTGGAACGGCTCCGCCGGCGCTGCCGGGGGCCTCCGTTGGGCTAACCGGGGCGCAGGCGCTCAAGCCAATGGCCAGGGCAATCAGAAAGAACAGGCTGGCCCGGGCAAAGCCGGGCGTTAATCTCTTGGAAATGCTAATTATATGGGACATACCGGTAACCTCTCTTTTTGTTTTTCTCTTACGACAGGCAATAGAATAACGAGCTCCAGGCCGGCTGTCGCCCCTCGAAAGTAGTATTTTCGAAGATTGGGAATAAAATGTGTAGAACCCCGGTCATTAATTTAGATGGTTTTGATCCGAATAATACGTGCGGCGAATGGAGGCCGCGCTTTGTATGAGTGATCTGTTTTCATTGGCTGGGAAGGGCGTTGGAGTTGAGCTGGCGCAGATGGCGCCGCCCGCCCGGTTTTTCCACACGAATTTGCGGCCCGAACGGATTGGACGGCCCCGACTGGTCGAGCGCCTGAACGCCGCGGCCTGCGGGGATGCCCGCCTTATCCTGGTCTCGGCGCCGGCGGGCTACGGCAAGACGGCGCTGCTGGAGGAATGGGCCGCCCAGAGTCGTTGCGAGACCGCCTGGTATTCCCTGGCGCCGGGCGATGACTCACCGGGCAACTTCTGGGTGGGTTTGGTCGGCGCGATCCGGGCGCTCAGGCCAGCGTTCGGCAGCCGTCCTCTGGCGCTGTTCGAAGCGCAGGGAGTAAAAGCCCTGGAGCCGTTCTTGCGTTCCCTGTTGGCCGAGCTCGAATCCTTTCCGCAGGGCCTGGCTCTGATCCTGGACGGCTTCGAAGCTATCCGGTCGCCGGCCGTCCTGCGATCCCTAGATTTTTTCGTCGTCCGCCTGCCGTCCCGAGTGCGCCTGTTCATCGGCGCCCGGTTCGACCCGGACTTGCCGCTGGTATCCCTGAGAGAGCGCGGCGAACTGGCAGTGCTTCACGCTGCGGACCTGCGTTTTACCCCGGACGAGGCGGATGCCTTCCTCAATGAATGCCTGGGTTTGGACCTGCCGCCAGAAGGCGTGGCTGACCTGGAAGCGCGCACCGGGGGCTGGATTGCTGGCCTGCAGCTCGCCGGGCTGGCTTTGAGTTGGAGGGAGGCCCCGGAACGTTTTATCCGGGCCATCAGCGGCAGCCGCGGCTTTATTCTGGTTACCCTGACCGAACAGGTGCTGGGACGCCTGCAGGAGCCCCCTGGAATTCTGGCTGAGCCGGCCTCGCCTGGCCCGGCGGCGCCGGTCGAAGCGCTGACCGGCCGCGAGTGCGAGATATTGCGGCTGATCGCCTGCGGCGCAACCAACGGCGAGATAGCCGCCGAGCTGGTGCTGACAGTCAATACCGTTAAAAAGCACACCAGCAACATCTTTGGCAAGCTGGGGGTTAAGACGCGCACCCGAGCCGCCGCCAGGGCTCGCCAGCTTAACTTGTTAATCTAACTCAAGCCAAATCTAATGCTCCCCGGGCTGTGTCTATCAAAACCGAGCCAGCGGAGTATAATTGGACAATAAATATCTTATTTATTGGTTGAGAAGGAGAGCCCTTATGTATCCAACCGCTTCCACCGAGGACATCGTCAGCGATTATTACGCCCGGCCCAAGGTAGGCGACCTGATCCTGGCTCGCCTGGAGGCCGCAGGCAAGGATATCCGGGCATTGAAAGCTGAGGATCTCGCCCCGATGGACGAGTTTCACATCCGCGGTCATGAGGCCACGCTCGAGATGGCCCGCCATTTGGATTTAAAGCCGGGATTGCAGGTGCTGGACGTGGGCAGCGGAATCGGCGGGGCGGCGCGCTACCTGGCTATTAAGCATGGCTGCCAGGTGACTGGCCTGGACCTGACCGAGGATTTCACGCAGGCGGCGCAGCTGCTTTCCGAACGCCTCGGGCTGGACGGGCGGGTGACCTACCGCACGGGCAACGCCCTCGAAATGCCCTTCGAGGATGCTTCTTTTGACGTGGTCTGGACGCAGCACGCCTCCATGAACATCGCCGATAAGGAAAAGCTGTATACCGAGATTCGCCGCGTGCTGCGCCCGGGTGGTGTTTTTGCCATGTACGACGTGCTGGCCGGGCCAGGAGGGCTGCTGCATTTCCCCGTGCCCTGGGGGCGCGATCCTTCCATCAGTTTCCTCATTGCTCCAGCCAGGCTTCACGCCTTGCTGGAGAGCCTGGGTTACCGCATCACTGCCTGGCAGGATACGAGCGCGGCCGGGCAGGAATGGTTCGACCAGATGGTGACGCGAGCCCAGCAGCCGGATTACCGCAGCACCCTGGGGATACATGCCTTTTTCGGCTCTAGTTCTATCGAAATTGGCTTGAATATGAAGCGCAACCTGGCCGAAAAGCGGGTCATGCTAATCGAGTGTATTGCGAGGAGAGAATGATGATTTTAAAGTTTGTTTTGGACGCTTTGCATCCCAAACAAACTATAGAATCATCATCGACTGACGATCAGATGCCGGCGATTTGATTGGCGATCATGGCCGCATCTTCCCCAACGCCCACCAGGAACCCCGATTTACGCGCCGTAAGCCAGGGCATGCCGATGAAATATAGCCCGGGGTGGGCGGCGCAGTGGTGGGTGATTGGAAAACCGGCCGAGTCGAAGACCGGAAGTTTTACCAGGCTGTAATCGTAGGTATTACCCAGGGCCCACACCACGCTGGTTATCCCGGCAGATTTCAGGTTTACCTCTGCGATCGCTGGCGCGGAGTAGCCGTCCCGCAGGGTGGGGACACTGTCCTCGGGGGCTTCCAGGCCGCTGCTGGCAATGTATTCGTCGATCTGTTTGAGGGTATTCGCCTCGAACTCGTCCGTCCTGACCATGCTTTCCATCAGGTCCGTTTCCAGCCGGATGCGCCCATCTTCCACGCCGCGCAGGTGGCCTAACAGCGTCACACCGTCCCGATAAAACTGGTGCAGGTTGAGTGTGCGCCCGCCATCCTTCCCGGTGAGGTGCGCGGTGGACATAAAGCGCGCCTGGTAACTGGGGAGCGTATCCGCCGTGCGGCTCATAAATCCGATTTTTATCAGCCAATCGAAAATGTCATTACCGCGGTAGCGGCGCGGCAGCCGGCCAGTGCTCCCAACGCACAGGTAGACCTTGCGCCCGGCCTTGTACAGCTCGTCGGCGATCTGGCTGCCGGTCTGCCCCGTGCCCACCACCAGCACGGCCCCGGGCGGCAGCGCCTGGGGGGAGCGGTACTTCTCGGCGGGGATCTGCGCGATTTCAGGCGGCAGGCCGACTGCAAAGGACGGGATTTTGGAGTGCTGGAAGAAGCCTGTTGCAATGATGACATTGTTGGCCATCCAGTCCTCCCCATTGGCCCTTACCCGGTAGCCGCCATACTCCAGCTCCACCGAGCGCACGCTCACCCCACAGCGCAGCGGCTGCCGAATACGGCTGGCGTAGGCATCGAAATGGGAAGCCAGCTCGGCCCGGCTCATGAATCCGTAAGGCTGGCTGCCCTGGTATTCGGCGCCCGGCAGGAGCACCGACCAGTTGGGTGTGACCAGGGTGAACGAATCCCAGCGCTGGTCCTGCCAGGCGCTGCCCGGTCGGGAGGCCTGTTCCAGCAGCAGGGCTTCGCGTCCGCGTTGGGCCAGGCAGTAGCCGGCGGCGAGTCCCGCCTGCCCTGCGCCGACGATGATCGTTTGAACGTGTTCGGTCATGATTTTCCCTTAATGTGTTCTTCGTAATAAAGGCCCCAATCCGGGCGGCTGCCGTCGAGGTCTGTAAAGCCGTATTCTCGCCCCAGCGTCCAGGAGCTGAGAGCTTTGCCGGACTTTTCGGCTACCAGCGGGTCGGCCGCCAGGGCCGCAACCGCCCGGCCGACGAAATACGGCGATTCGGAGGCGATGAAATGCGGATCTTTTTTGGCGCCATCGCGCCAGTTGGCCTCGCTGACCTCGAAGTAATCGAGCATTGCCTCGGAGCGCAGGAAGCCCGGGGTAATTGCCAGGGCGGTCACGTTGTGGGGGCGCAGCTCCTGGGCCATGGCAAACGCCATGCGGATGACCGAAGCCTTGGCCAGGTCGTAGAAGAAATTGCCCCGGTAGTCGTGGGTGTCGCCATCGGTTACCTCCACGATCAATCCCTGGCGTCCTTCGATCAACAGCGGGGCGGCGTAATGGCTGGTGACGGCGTGCGAATATACGGCGCGTTCCTGCATCTGCCAGCCCTTGTGCAGGTCCTGTTCCCAGAAAGGTTTGCCCCATTCGGCCAGCTCGTCGCCGCCCCACACGTCGTTGACCAGCACGTCCAGGCGCCCGTATTCGACTCGCACCCGCTCGAAAAGGCTCTTGACCGCCTCCTCGGAGGTGTGGTCGGCCACTACCGGGATACCTAGGCCGCCAAAGGAAGTAACCCGCTCGGCCGTTTCCTCGATGGTTTCCGGCCTGCTGGCGAGCTGGAATGCGGAGTCGCCGCCTTTCCCTGCCGTGCGGCTAGGGCCGCCTGAGTGGCTGCGGCTGCTGCGCCCGCTGCAATAGACCACCGCCCCGGCCTCCCCCAGCATACAGGCGATCCCTCGCCCCGCGCCGCGGGTTGCACCGGCCACCACCGCCACCTTTCCCTCCAGAGGTTTCATCCACGCCTCCCTAAAATATGACAATAATGACAATAATTGTATTTATTTTACCAGAAAACTCAATTTTTGTAGCGATCGTCGCCACGGCCTTCTGTTCGCTCGCAGTTGCGTCCCCGCCGCGGCCCGCCAGCCTGCGGGGACGCAGGCCGGAGCCGGGGGACCACGCAAGTATTTGCATGAATCGCCGCGAGCCCTGAGCCCGCTCGCCGCTGCGTCCTCGCAGCGACCCGCCAGCCTGCGGGGACGCAGGCCGGAGCTGGGGGAAGATTTATTTTGCCTCACCCCCTGCCCCCTCTCCTGGAGCGAT
>DBMK01000013.1 GCA_002298885.1 Anaerolineaceae bacterium UBA700 | reverse complement strand
CTGTTTTCGGCTTTCTTTCCCCCTTCCCTCGGGAAGGGGGCCGGGGGATGGGCAAATATTGCGATTAAGTATCCTGTGGTTGCAACCACAGGTTGGTGGTGGTAAACTAACTCCGGAATAATCTTCAGAAGATTGCCCGGAGGCTTGTAGTTCATCATGCCCGTGATTTATCCCTTCACCGCCATCGTTGGTCAGGAGCGCATGCGCCGCGCCCTGGTCCTGAATGCTGTCGACCCGCGCATCGGCGGGGTGCTCATCCGCGGCGAGCGCGGCACGGCCAAATCGACCGCCGCCCGCGCCCTGGCGGCCCTGCTGCCGAGCGTTAAAGTGGTCAGCGACTGCCGCTTCGGCTGCGACCCTGATAATCCGATCACCTGGTGCACCGAGTGCCGCGAGCGCACCGTGCGCGGCGAAGTGCTGCAAGTCAGCACCCGCCCGACGGCCTTCGTCAACCTGCCCGTCTCCGCCACCGAGGACCGCGTCGTAGGCACCCTGGACATCGAGCGGGCCATCCAGAAGGGCGAGCGCAAGTTCGATCCGGGTGTTCTAGCGGCGGCCAACCGCGGCCTGCTGTACATCGACGAGGTCAACCTGCTGGACGACCACGTCGTCGACGTGCTGCTCGATTCAGCCGCCATGGGCATGAACATTGTCGAGCGCGAGGGCATTTCGTTCTCCCACCCGGCGCGCTTCATCCTGGTGGGTACAATGAACCCGGAGGAAGGCGATCTGCGCCCGCAGCTTCTGGACCGCTTCGCCCTGTCCGTGGACATCCGCGGCATCCGCGACGCCCGCGAGCGGGTGGTGATCATGGAGCGCAACCTGGCCTTCGAGATGGACGGCGACGCTTTCCGCCAGCAGTGGCTGACCAAAGAAGAGGAAGTCTCGCACCAGATCGAGCGGGCGCGCGAGATCGTCAACCAGGTCACCTACACCCGGCGCGACCTGCTCAACATTGCCAGCCTGACCGCCTCGCTCAACGTGGACGGCCACCGCGCCGACCTGGTCATCCTCAAGACCGCTCGCGCCCAGGCCGCCTTCGACGGGCGCACGGCGATCACCGAGCGCGACATTGCCCTGGCCTCCGAGCTGGCCTTGCCGCACCGCTTGAAACGCGGCCCATTCCAGCAGTCGGAAATGACCATGGAGGAGCTGCAGGAGCGCATCGAGCAGCTCGAGGGCGATTCCCAATCCAACAGCAAGGCCCAGGTCGTCAACGACGTCGGGTCGGAGAGCGCCTCCCCAAAAAAATAGGCGGGGGCGACCCCAGCCCGGAGCTCCCGCCCCCTCAGGACGCCCGGCTGGATGCAGCCCCCGACCGCCTCTTCGATGACCGCAACGCCCGCTGGTGGGACGGCGGCCAAAAAGTGAAGATCGGGGAAGCCTTTACACCTCGCCGGCTGGACACGCCGCTGGATAAGATCATGCGTAAGCACGGCGGGCGGCGCTCACGCACGCGCACCGACGACAAGCGCGGCCGCTACATCCAGGCGCGCAACACGCCGGACAACCCCTACGACCTGGCCTTCGACGCCACCATCCGGGCCGCGGCGCCCTTCCAGCGCCAGCGCAAGGAGATGCGCAAGCACGTGGCCTTCGCCATCCGCCCCGGCGATTACATGCGCAAGGTGCGCGTGCGCCGAGCTGCCAACCTGGTGCTGTTCCTGGTGGACGCCTCGTGGTCGATGGCGGTCGCCGAGCGCATGACCGCCACCAAGGGCGCCATCCTTTCCCTGCTGACCGACGCCTACCAGCGCCGCGACCGGGTGGGGCTGATCGTGTTCCAGAAGGACCGGGCCACCATGGTCCTGCAGCCGACCAACTCGATCTACCTGGCCCAGCGCGCCCTGGAAGACATCCCGGTGGGTGGCAAGACGCCGCTTTCGGCGGGGCTGATGATGGCCCAGGAAATCCTGCGCATGGAAAAGCTGCTCCACCCGGACGTGATGCCGCTGCTGATGGTGCTGACCGACGGCGCCGGCAACGTGGCCATGGGCAGCCTGCCGCCGCAGGAGGAGGCCCACCGCATCGCCGAGCAGATCGCCGACGACGAGATCCACACCGTGGTGATCAATATGGAGCACGCCGCCTTCGACCAGGGCCTGGCCCAAACGCTGGCCGACCACCTCAAGGCGCCCTGCTACACCATCACCGACCTGCGCGCCGAGAACCTGTATATGACCGTCAGGCAGGAGATGGGCCAGCCGAAATCCAAGGAAAAATAGCGCGAGTTGCACCTTTTCTGGTCTTACGGTTAAATACTGTTAGTTTTATTACCCTTGCGATCTTGATAAATCGAATTCTTTAAAGCGTGCCTCACCCCCGGCCCCTCTCATGAAGCAAAAACCGCTTCAGAAGAGGGGAGAATCAGGAGGTTGGGAGGGTAGGTACTTCAGACTGTCACCAACCTCCCAAGCAAACCTGGACTCCCCTCTCCTGGAACATGTATCATCGTTCCAGGAGAGGGGCCGGGGGTGAGGCTGATTTAATATAAGATTTTTCCCCTTTGCATCGAAGATTAACAACCTTACGATCTGGGCTATCATTTTCGTAATGGGAGAGGACATTCGGCCCCGGTATAATTAACGGGTATGCTCCAACGTCTCTTTCTAAATGTCATTCTAGGTTCGGCGCTTTTGTTCGCGCCGGCGGCTTCGGCTGCCGCCATGGAGGCGGTAGCTTACACCGGATGCGGCGGGGTAACGGTCCCGGTGGTCAATGCTGCTTACGAGCAGCAGGTGGTGGAGCTGGTGAACGCCGAGCGCCTGGCCAACGGCAACCTGCCGCCCTACAAGCGGGTCAGCGCCCTGGACAACGCGGCGCGCTACCACGCCGCCGATATGGCCCTGGACAACTATTTCGACCACAACACCAACGACCGGGTCAACGGCAGCCTGGTGGTGGTGTGCAACTGGGACGTGCGGGTCGGAAAATATTACAGCGGGGTGCGCGGCGAGAATATTGCCGCCGGCTACCCCAACCCGGCCAGTGTCATGGCCGGTTGGATGGGCAGCGCCGGGCACAAGGCCAACATCCTGAGCACCAGCCCGTGGGAAATCGGCGTGGGGTATTATAACGGCGCCGGGGACTACGGGAGCTACTGGGTGGAGGATTTCGGCAAGCGCAGCGGCGTGTACCCTCTGGTGATCAACCGCGAGGCCGCCAGCACCGATTCGCCCAACGTCAGCCTGTACATTTACGGCTCGTGGACCCAGGTGCGGCTGAGGAACGAGAACGGCCCCTGGTCGGCCTGGCAGCCATTCCAGAATAATATATCCTGGACCTTGAGCCCCTGCGGCGGGACCAAAACGGTGAGCGCCGAGCTGCAATCGGCCAGTGCCTCCGCCAGCAGCAGCGATACTATCACCCTGAACAGCTCGACGGCGGCCGTCCTCGGCGGCCTGCCGGCCGGCATGAGCTTTACCTACAGCATCCCGGACGGGCGCATGTACCCGCCGGCCAGCCAATTGACCCCGCAGAACCTGTGCAGCAGTTCCATGGCCTGGACGGCCTCCAAAAACGGCAGTTGGATCGACCTGTCCGCCACCTCCGGCACCACTCCGGCGCCGCTCATTGTCACACCCGCCGGTTTTAACCCTGCTGTCACCGGCTCGTTCAGCGGCACGGTCACGGTCAGCGGGCCGGCTGGCGCCGGCGGCTCGCCCCATACCATTTCCCTCACGCTGAACGTGGTGGACGCGCCCTGGCGCTCCGTCTACCTCCCGGCGATTTTTCATTAGACCTAACCCCCCGGCCCCCTTCCCTGAAGGGAAGGGGGAGGAAAAAGAGATTCAGGGATTTTGCGGCGTTTTGGCCGGGGGGTTAGGTCAAAAAC
>DBMK01000144.1 GCA_002298885.1 Anaerolineaceae bacterium UBA700 | reverse complement strand
CGTTGCCCGCCAGCGGGCAACGACTAACCCTTACAGGGTGCAACGCGAAGTCGTCACTACGATACTAAACACGATTATTAATGAATCGTTTTCCTTTCCTTGACTTGATCAAAAATATATTATATAGTTAGTTAATCAACAGTTTACCGGTAGGGCGGGGATTTTACTGGACATTGACCCCTTTTTAATTCGATGTTTTTAACGAAATAACAAAAGTAGATCAGCCTGGAGCAAACAGGTAGATCTTGCTTTCGATTAACGGTCTGAATCCGGGTTTGTTGGATTGCTCTCGGGCGTTCGTATTCTGTCTGCACCAGGCAGCAGCCAGAATACAGGTCAGTTTTTCGGATCCGTTCTATTAGAGACCAACAGGAGGTGAATTTGCTGAATGGTGATGGTTTTGCGCCGGCGTGAGCTGTGAAAGCTCAGGCTAAAAATCTAAGTTAAACCAATTTTTTGAGGAAAGGGGAACACAGATGAACCGTAAATTGTTCTATGGCTTGATCATTATCACCCTCATTCTATCGGGGCCAGCCTCGGCCGGATTTGCCAGCGCCGGGGCTAATGCGGCGCCGCATGCCCTGGGCACCCTGGCGCCGGCTGGACGCCACCTGGTTCGCCCCCTGGCTGAAGCCGTGGAAAGCGTCCTCAAGCAGGAGGGGAAAATCTCGCTCAACGCCAGCGCCGACGAAATCAAGGCGGCGCAGGCGGAATATTACGATGCATTCGATAAGAAATCCAGCGATTGGGTTTCACCTGCAGTGGAAAAGAAGGTCCTCGACCATGAGCAAGCCTTAGGCAAGGGCCTGGCCCCGCAGGCCGACCCGGCGCCGGCTCAAGTCGCGGTCAAGGTGTTTGCCCTGGCGGTTGAATTCGGCGGCGTGGACGAAACCGTTCCGTATTGCGACACATCGGGCACCTTCAGCGGGCCGCTGCAGGGGCAGTTGAATCCACCCGATCCGGCGGATAACAATACCCTGTATTACACTCCCGAACAGACCGCAAGCACCGATTTCTATTCCGACCTGATCTTCGGGTATAAGGGAATCGGGCGGATCCGCTTCGATATGCGCGACCCCAAAGACGGCTTGCCGGGCGTCAATTTGGCCGGCTACACCGTGCAGGATTACTATGACCATTTTGCCGGAAAGGGCAATGTGACCCTCGAAGGCTCGGTTAACGGCTGGGTCACGGTCAATCACTCCGAAGCCTATTACGGAGCTCCATCGGTATGCACCCCGGCGCTGCAGGATGACGCCGGCGGAGAGGTTCCGGTTGGCCAGCTCGTCCCTGACGCCCTGGCCGTGTTCCAGGCGGAGCATCCGACGTACTTCACCGATACCTCTTCCAGCGCCTTCTGGCCCCAGTTTGACCAGAACCACGACGGCGAGGTGGACGCCATGTGGATCATTCACGCCGGCCGCGGTGAAGAAGCCGGCGGCGGAGCCCAGGGCCCCTTCGCCATCTGGTCGCACTCCTGGTCGCTGGCGGGCAATATGCTCGATCCATATAAAGTTTATGAAGGCGATCCCTCAACTGAGGATGACGACATTTACGTCAATCCCTACACCATGCAGCCGGAAGACGCCGACCTGGGCGTGCTGGTTGAGGAATTCGGCCACAACTTCTTCGGCCTGCCAGACCTGTATACGAACGACGTGCAGAACTCGGTTGGGTTCTGGAGCGAAATGTCCGGCGGCTCATGGGGCGGACCCCTGGGCGGGACGGTTCCGGTTGGCATGCCGCTGTGGTTCCGCATGCTGGCCTGGTGCGATACCAGCCCCTGCAACTGGCAGTACCCCATGGTGACTCGCGACTACCAGGACGCCTCGGCCGACATCACCCTCGGGGCGATGGATGGGTTTGCTGGCGGGACGGGCGTTAATAAGGGCGTGCGCGTCAACCTGCCCCCGGTGATGGTGGCTGTGCCCAACAAGACCACCGGCACCGGCAAGGCGGCTTACTCGACGCCGAACGTGGATAACCTGGACCAGTCCTTCAAGCGCGACATCGTCATCCCTGCAGACGCTACCGGCGTGCTGAGCTTCAAATCCTTCTCGGACACAGAAGCGAACTACGACTACGCCTACGTCCAGGTGAAGGAAGCTGCGGCCGCCGACAGCACCTACGCCACGATCCGGGATATGGACGGGCGCACAAGCAACACGCCCCTCGGCTACGGTTTGACCGGCCGCAACAAACAGTTCACCATGCGCTACGACCTGGCTGCCTACAAGGGCAAGACGGTCACCCTGCGCCTGCGCCTGGTAACCGACACCGGCACGAACTACACCGGCTGGTGGGTGGATGACCTGAAGCTGGACGACACCCTCCTCAACGATTTCGAGGATGCCAGCGGCACCACCTTCCCTGGCTGGGTGAACGACCCCGTGATCCCGTGGCAGGAGGTCCCGTACAGCTCACCTTACGCCAATTACTACCTGCTCGAATGGCGCGCTGACACCAAGTACGATTCCTCTCTCAAGACCGCCTATCTCACCATCGATTCGGGTGCAGACCTGTGGACGGTCGACCGCGTTCCTTACAACATCCCGGGCGCCCTGCTGTACTACCGGGATACGCGCTTCGGCACCGGTTACTCGCAGTTCCAAAACTATGCACTGCCCCCCAGCTTCGGCCCGAAGAACAAGATCCTGGTGGTGGACATGAATTTCGGCCCGATGCGGGCGACGAAGCCGGATGACGGCCTTGCTTCGAGCTGGCTGGTAACGCTCAACAACCGGACTGCCGCGTACGATGCAGCCCTTACGCTCCAGCCCAGCCAACCGCTAAGCCTGACCGGGGTGTATACGGCGTCAGGCACTCTCCCCGGTCCCTTCAATTTCCCGGCCAAACCGCCTGTCACAACCTTTAACGATGCCAAGGGTTACTATGCCGGATGGACCATCGACGATGATCCGGACGCCTGCGGAGCCGGTTATATCTGCTACACCAACCGCGACGGCAGCGTGGTTATCCCGGCCCGCGGACCGTACAGCCAGCGCATCACCAATTACGGCGGCAATCCACTCTACGATTATTACGGATTGGATTGGGCCCCGTCATGGCTCGGCAGCGGCAATCCCGGCGACGATAACGTCCAGTACGGGGTCAACATCGACCTGCTCTCCAAGTCGGTGGATGGACTCACTGGTGTGGTGCGCGTTCGCAACTATTCGGCCGATTTTACAGCCGAATCGGTTGAAATGAGCCCGCTGGTCAACGTGTTCGACGTGGTGTATACCGCCAGCGTGGTTAACAACGGCACCGAGCCGGTCAAGGACGTACGCCTGACCTTCAACCTGGATCCCGAGCTGACCTTCCTCAAGTTCGAGGCTGCGACCGGAACCGCCGGCGAATCACAGTTGACCCCGAATGGCATGGTCAAGGTCTACAACATCCCCAGCCTGGCTGCGGGCGCATCAATGGACGTCAAGCTGACGGCACGCTATACGCCGTTCGTCGAGCCGACGGTGAAGGCGCTCGACCAGGTGACGACGACCCTGGAGATCAACGACGGCCAGATGGTGCGCGGCCCGTATTGGCTGACGACGGACATCGTTCCGTTCTACTACAATTTGCTACCTTTGGTCAATAAATAACCTCACTCCCCTGACCCCCCTCTCCACGGAGTGGAGAGGGG
>DBMK01000143.1:7477-9924 GCA_002298885.1 Anaerolineaceae bacterium UBA700 | reverse complement strand
CTCTGACCCCAGCGGAGCGGTTCGATCTTTGCTGGATGCTTCGCCAGGAACCGCCTGGAACACAGCTCTGCCACAATAACAGGCTTACGGCGTCTGGGAACTTTAAGGAAAAGGATTGCGTCTTTAGCCTATCAGGCGAATGAGGATTCGCTTTGCATTTTTTGTAGGCGATCCCCAGCCCTGAGAGGTGAAATATGCTTAAATTAACGGTGTTATCAGTCGTTTTACTATGTTTATGTGCGGGATGTGCTTCCACCGCCCCAAGTGCAAACCAATTCCCTGCCCAAAATTCTGCTTTGCCCAGCAGCTCACCCTCCGCTCAAGCTCCCCAATCACTGCCTGTCATTACCGGCACACCAGTTCCGGATTCAACTCCAATATCTTCGACAACCGTCAGCTCACAATCGCCGACCATGCTCGTCGGATCCGGAACGCCGGCGGTGAATGGCTGGCAGACGTTTACTTGGACTGCTCTTCACCTGGCGATTGATTATCCGCCCAAATGGTCTGTAGCGATTCTATCCGGCGGCCTGACCTTCAATTCGCCCCAGGGCCAAACGATAAAAATCGCCCGCTTCGATACCCCCGGAATTTCCCCCGATGATTTCTTAACCGAAAACGATCTGCCGAATACCCGCTGTTTGCCGGGTAAGAATGATTACGGCGCCAGGGTACGCACCTGCCTGGACACGATCAGCCGGAGCATAACAGCGAATGTGGTCCTTAATCGCGCCAATGGAGACGCAGCTTTGCTCGTCCTGACGGCAAATTTATTGGGCGACTCTCAGACATTCGACGCGATGGTGGGTTCTGTGCGAGCTGTGCCCTGAATCTATTCAGGCGCGGAAATGGCAGTATCGATCCTCAACAGCCGCGGATTACCGGCGTAGTCGTTCATTATGGAAGATATTGCGGCAGGGTAGAGCCGGCGGGCCAGCTCCAGGGCAGCTTCACCATGACCGGATTCGATTTCGAGCAGCAACAGGGCCGCAGGCGACAGTCGTGAGGCGGATTCGACCAGCAAACGCTCGATCAGCCGCAGCCCGTCCGGCCCGCCGTCCAGCGCCAGGGCGGGCTCGCGTCGGGCAACGTCCAATCCGGCCAATTTTGCAGAGGGGATATACGGCAGGTTAGCGCAAACCAGGTCAAAGGGCCCCGAACTGGCTGCCAGGAGGTCGGATTGGAATAGGCTGACACGCCCGCTTACGCCGTGCCGGGCAACGTTCTGGCGGGCGACACGCAGCGCCGGGAGCGAGATATCCACGGCGGTCAGGTGCAGATTTGGGCTGTGTTTGGCCAGGCTGACGGCGATGCAGCCGCTGCCGGTGCCAACGTCCACGCCGCGCAGGGGACGCGGGTTCTGGCCGATCCAGCGCAGCGCTTCTTCAACTAATAGCTCTGTCTCAGGGCGCGGGATAAGGACCTGGGGGGTAACGATGAAATCGAGCCCGTAAAATTCCCAATGCCCCAGCAGATAGGGCAGCGGCTCGCCGGCACACCGCCGGCGCAGCAGGTCCTGGAGGCGCTCGAACTGGTCGGGGGAGAGGTCGTAGTCCGGGTGGGCTAACAGCCAGGATTTCGGTTTGGACAGGACGTGGGCGAGAAGCGCCTGGGCTTCCAGGGATGGCTGCTCGGCGGCAGCGCTCAACTGCTGGCGGGCTTGCTGCAGCCAGGCTCCGCTGCTACTCGTCGTCGTCATCTCCGCCGGAAGAGGACAGCCGGTCGGTCTCCTCGCGGGTGGCCAGCTCGTCGATAAAATCGTCGATGCCGCCGTCCATTACTCCGGCCAGGTTGAAGTTTGAAACGTTGATGCGATGATCGGTGACGCGCGACTGCGGATAATTGTAGGTGCGGATCTTTTCAGAGCGCTCGCCGGTGCCCACCTGCGAGCGGCGGGCCGATTCGCGGTCGTCCTGGCGTTTTTGCATCTCCATGTCGTACAGGCGGGCGCGCAGGATGCTCATGGCGCGCAGGCGGTTCTGAAGCTGAGAGCGCTCGTCCTGGCAGGCGACCACGATCCCGGTCGGGAAGTGGGTAATGCGTACGGCCGTGCTGTTCTTTTGGACGTTTTGCCCGCCGGCTCCGGCCGAACGGTAGACGTCCACCTTGATATCGCTTTCCGGGATCTGGATGTCGATATCCTCAACTTCCGCCAGGACGGCCACGGTAACGGTGGAGGTGTGGATGCGGCCCTGNNACGCCCGATTCGAACTTCAGCCGCGAATAGGCGCCTTTGCCCTTGACCGTAAAAATGATCTCTTTGATCCCACCCAGGCCGGTCTCGTTCATTGACAGCACTTCAATGGACCAGTTGTGGCGCTCGGCGTAACGGCTATACATCCGGTAGAGGTCGGATGCAAACAGAGCGGCTTCCTCGCCGCCGGTGCCGCCGCGGATTTCTACGATCACGTTGCGGTCGTCGCGCGGGTCCTTGGGCAGCAGCAGGC
>DBMK01000143.1:0-7460 GCA_002298885.1 Anaerolineaceae bacterium UBA700 | reverse complement strand
CGTCGCCGGCCAGCAGCGCCTGGTCATCCTCGATCTGCTTGACGGTCTGGCGATAAGTTCTGGACTTGGTGACAATGGCCTCGAGCTCAGAGCGTTCCTTGGCCAGCCCGGCCACCACCTGGTAGTCGTTGGCATTCTGCTCCAGGAGCTGTTCCAGCTCTGCGTACCTGGCCTCGATGGCGGAGATCTTGTCGAACATTCCTTCCATGATATTTGTCTCTTTCGTAAAGAAACGTCCGGCGTTTCTTTTAATTGTTGGTGTGCAACCGCATATTATACCAGCAGGCGGGGGCAATTCAAAATCGACCTCACCCCCCAACCCCCTCTNNTCTCCACCCCGTGGAGAGGGGGCAGGGGGTGAGGTGGGTGTTGGCTTCCTGATCGCAGATAATAACAATGTAGATCCAAAACCTGATGCGTCTTGGTAAAAATGATTTATGATAAATGCACATCAATAAATCATTACAATGAATTACTAATCCGTTTCACCGTTCAAATTGCCATTGGAGGAGGGGACCATGGATCTCTCGGAACTATGGCCGCTGGCCTTAAAAGCGATGCGGGCGCTCGAAGAAAAGTACACCCAGGCAATGCAGGAGAAGGCGGCCCAAGTGAGGCTCGAAACGCTGGGGTACTTCTGGATGCTGGCGGCGGAATCGTTCGAGCCGGAGCCGGTCACGCCGGCGTTACTGCGGGTACGCAATCCGTATATGGCGCCGCAGGCATACGTCGAGCGCATGGCCAACGCCGCAGCCCGCGGTTATTTGCGGCCGGTGGGCAGGGACGGCTACCTGCTGACGCTCAAAGGGCACACCACGGTCCACGCCGTCGTCCAGGCTGCCTACGACTGCATGTCCGGGCTCGTCCCGCTGTCGCCGGAGAAGCTGGAGCGGCTGGCGGACCGGCTCAGCCGCCTGGTGGCAGCCTGTTCTGCTGCGGCGGACCCGCCGGGAACCTGGTGTATTGCGCATAGCCGCAAGAACGACCCTGGGGTGAATGCGCCGGTCGTGGAGCGCATCGATCAATACCTCAGCGACCTGGCGGCGTTCCGCGACGACGCCCACCTGGCCTCCTGGCGTGACCTGGGCGTGGACGGCCCGGCCTGGGAAGCGCTGAGCCTGCTTTGGGAGCAAAAAGCCCCGCTCTCGCTGGACGCGCTGTTCGACCGGCTCAAGCGTCACGGCTGGGAAAAGGAAGACTATCGCCTGCGCCTGGAGGCGCTGTCCGGACGCGGCTGGGTGGAGCGGCAAGGAGAAGAGTACGCCATCACTCTCGCGGGTGATGGCGTACGTAGCAATGCAGAAGCACAGACGGACCGATTCTTTTATGGCCCCTGGAGCTGCCTCGAGGACTCAGAACTTGCTGAGCTTAGAAGTCTCCTGGATTCTCTCCTTTAATTTCACCTGAGGATGGCTGGCAACCACAATTGCAGCGATTCCATCACGTTGATCGTCACCGCATTATCTGCAGGATTGGCTTCGGGGCCGGCTGAATTGACGCTCCAGCTTATTGGATGGAGCGTTCCAACCGTGCTGGATGGCAGTGCAACGGTGAGATTGATCCTTCCACTTCCCAGGAAGCTGAGGTCCGGAATCGCCCAGGTCAAAACGCCGCCGACGTTTGTATCCGGCACAGGAGAAGCTTCGGCTAGAGTCACGCCCTCCGGCAAGGTGGCGGTGAGGGAAATTGCCGTCGCCTTCTTTACGCCCAGGTTTGTAATCGTTACCGGCATGGTCGCATTTCCCCCGGGCGCTCCGCCCGCGGAGGGATTGGCGGCCAGTTTGAGGTCGACGTCCGGCGTGGTCGGAACGATGGATTTATTCGTCGTGTTTCCATTCCCATAATAGTTGGTCATGAGGATCGAATCACCAGCCTGGCTGGATTGGAAGATCATCGGGCCACAGATAAGCGAGCCATTATTATCGATGAGCGCATAATACAGCCGGTGCGAAGAATCGTAATCGTATTCCATCCAGGTCAAAATTCCCCTACCGGCAGCATCGGCCGTGACGGAAACATAATAGTCCCCCGATACAGAATACGGATTGTGGATAGGCGTGTCTGCGACGATCTGGCTGAAATCCGTGCGGTCCAGGATTGAATAACTAATTAAAGTTAGATCGCCTTCCCATTCTCGCCCGGCAATCAGAATTTTCCCGCCCGCCAGTTCCACGGCATCCACCATATACGCATACATATCGAAGGGCGTGGCGGCATGGACGACGCCGCCGCTGCTGTCGAGCACCGCAAACGCATTTGAATAATTAGAGCTGGCATACTGAGTCCAGGCCATGAAAATCTGGTTATTGCTTAACATGGTTAACGATGGCGAGTAGAAGCTGTCGCCGCCGGCAACGCCGTTGGTGAATTTGGTGAGCGGCTTAACAGATCCGCCGTTGCTATCCTTGATAACGTAATACAGATCGTCTTTCCAGCCAGCGTTTTCCTGGTGCTCGCGCACCCAAGCAATGACGAAGCGATTATCCTGCGTGGCGACGATGTGGTTGGAGTAAAAACGGGGCACGTTCAGGTCGCTGTACCCTCCCCAGGCCGTGTTGTTGGTCAAATTAACCGGCTGAAAAACCAGGTTCCCGGCAGGATCAATCACGGTGAAATAAGTATTGTATTGAGCTTTGCCAGTGCTGCTGTTCCACAACTTACGCGTCCAGACGATCCCGATCCGCCCGTTGGCAGCGACGGCCATTTCCGGATAAAAATCATACGTATTGTAGGAGGTTGCTGCGCTGTTATCGGTGAGTTTGCTGACCGGCCGCGTGACATTCCCGGCCATATCCAGTAAAGAATATTCAATATTCTCATAGCTGACCTTGCCGTTATAACCATTGTGCGCCCACATGTAAATATACCCGTCGGATTTCGCCGTAACCGACGGAACGTTGCCGTATAGTCCCACCGGGGTCACATTTTTGAATTCTTGTTTGTCCGGCCGGACCAGACGAATGCTCATGGCTCCGTCGGCAGTGTCGGTGAAAACCTGGGTAAAGGAGGCCGGGATGGCCACTTGAAGCCGCGCCTCCTTGCTGCGCAGCGTATCAACGGAAGAGGTAAAAAGGATGGTGATGTTGTTAGACTCGCCAACGTTCATGATTGCCGCCATTTGAACGGCGGCCAGGATTGAAATTTGACCTCCCTGGGGGATCTGGCCGGTGTCCACTTTGCCGTCGAGGTCTGTGTCGACGAGCTTCTCTGTTCCGTTGCCGGCGTACATGCTGACTGGCCACGCGCCCGGAGAGAAGGATATATCGTACGTGTCGGCGCCTAAATCGCCGTTATTGCGAACGGTGATTGGGAACAAGACATTTTCACCGGCGTGCGCAAACCGGCCTTGATCCCGCGGGGTGACATTGACGCGGGCCATTGGGGAGGGTCGGAAAAATCGAACGGCTGTGTTGGATGGAACCTGGGAGCAGTATTCAATGTTTGCCAATCCAGTCGTTCCATAAGAATCTTCAATGCCTGCACTTCCGCATGCGTAGCCTGTTTTGTAGGTCATTTGCTGATATTGATAACCGATATCGCCATTTTCATAGAGGATGGCTTCAAATGTGTAGGTCTCGTCGTTGAATTTGACCTGGTACCATTCGACGACGAAGTATCGGTTGGGAGCCGTACCGCCAGTCGAATAATAGATTCGATTGGTCGTTCCGGACGCGGCCAGGCTTAGCGGCGAGGCATAGGGAGCAATCAAGTCATTTGGAAGAGCTGGCGAGGGGATCTCCGGCTGCCAACGCCAATCCCCCTGGTCGACGAAGCTCAGGTAGCCGGAAGCAGCGATATACAGGCTGGTGTAAGAGTTTTCATAAAACTTGAATGGAAAAGGCAGCGCAATAGGGCCGGTCTTTTGACTGAATGAATCACCGCTCATTCCGGTTACGATGGTGCCGCCGGTGGCGTTCACCCAGGAAAGGGGCACCGCATTGTCGAGGGTGTAACCGTAATCATCCGGTCCGATGATTGAATTTGGGGATAGGACCGGCGCGGCTGGGAGTTGATTCCGACCGCCGGAATTTAGCCATATGCCCTGCGCGTTTTGATAGATGTTGGAATGCATGTCATTCTGCGGTCCGGCTGGCGGCCTGCCAGGCGCGAGCGGCTGCGGATTCTGAGCATAGGCCTGAGATAGTCCTCCGCAGAGGAACGCCAAAACGATCGACAATGTCACGAGAGTCAATGCAAGACGCTTAAACATCGTTTAACCCCTTTCGTATTTAATTATGAAGTTTTTCAGATAACCCGGATGAAATCTTTTCTGAGCCAGCCTGGTGTTGTGGAAGAACTTTACCTGTAATTAATGATTACCCCGCTGCAGTAAATTAATTTCAGATTAAAAATATTATATACACAATTCGGTTTTTTTCCAATAAAAACGTGTCACTTTTTCTATACAACCAGCGGTGGGGGAAGAGGTGAGATTCAATTTTCCCATTTCTGCAATTCTATGATATTCCCCTCGGGATCGGCAACATAGATGAATTGGATCGTCCCGGCGCCGGAGATTTCGACGTCAACCATTTCCCCATAATCAGCGCCGCCGGCAGCCAGAACAGCCTGGCGCGCCGCGGCGACGTCGGCGACCTTGAAGGCGATGTGGCCGAATCCGGGGCGGTTGGTTGCCGGGGGCATCTTTTCGAGTTCCTGGTCGTACTGGAAAATTTCCAGGGTCGGGCCCGCATCGCCCCAGCCGGGCAGGCGAAGATGAACCCCGCGCAGGTGGGCGCCGGGGATGGACGTGGCCCGGTCGAGCCACTCACCGTAGAGGTCGCGTTCGGGCGGCAAAGGGATGCAGCCGAACACCTGGACATAGAACTGGGTCAGACGCCGCCAATCGACGGCGATCAGGTTAATATGGGCGAACTGGACTGAATTTGCGGTCATAAATAAAAATTATAACAGGGTGATCCGGTTCGTGATATTTAACACTATAATCATGATGAATAACAATAGCAGATCCAGGTTACTTTCTATAGACTAAATTGAGTTCAATTGGCGTAATTTGCCTGCACCAGGAGCAATTATGGATACGCTTACCTTATCCCAATGGCAGTTTGCCGTCACTTCGATCTACCACTTCTTCTTCGTGCCGCTGACCCTAGGCCTCTCGGTGCTGGTGGCGACCATCGAAACCGTCTACGTGCGCACCGGCAACGTGGTTTACAAACGCATGGTGAAATTCTGGGGGAACCTTTTCCTGATCAACTTCGCCATGGGCGTGGTCACGGGTATCGTGATGGAGTTCCAGTTCGGCATGAACTGGTCGGCCTATTCGCGTTACGTTGGCGATATCTTCGGGGCGCCGCTGGCAATCGAGGCGCTGTTGGCCTTCTTCCTCGAATCGACCTTCCTGGGGATCTGGATCTTCGGCTGGGACCGGCTTTCGAAGCGTATGCACGCCGCGGCCATCTGGCTGGTAGCCATCGGCTCGAACATCTCGGCGCTGTGGATCCTGATCGCCAACTCGTTCATGCAGGAACCGGTGGGGTACACGCTGGCGGCGGACGGGCGGGCGGTGATGACCGATTTTGGCGCCCTGCTCACCAACCCCAACGTGTGGGTCCAGTTCCCCCACGTGGTGGCTGCCGGACTGACCACGGCCTCCTTCTTCGTGATCGGGATCAGCGCATACCACCTGCTGCGCAAAAAGGAAGCGCATTTCTTCCGGCGCTCGATGAACTTTGGGGCGATCTTCGGCACGGTGGGGGTCATCCTGGTCATCCTGGTGGGCCACAGCCAGACCCAGCACGTGGTGGTCAACCAGCCGATGAAGCTGGCCGGAATCGAGGCTCTGTGGGAGACAGAAGACCCGGCTTCATTTTCACTATTTTCGATCCTCGACGTGCCGAATAAAAAGGACATCGTGCAGATTCGCATCCCGCGCGTGCTCAGCTTGCTGGCTTACAACAGCCTGGACGGCAAGGTGCTGGGAATGAATGAGCTCCAGGCGACCTATGAGCAGAAATATGGGCCCGGCAATTACATTCCGCCGGTGTTCTTCAATTACTGGACCTTCCGGATCATGGTGGGGGCGGGCATGTTGATGCTGTTGCTGGCGGCCCTTCTGATCTACCTGACCATGCGTAACCGCCTGGAGGGATCGAAAGTCTTTTTGAAATTTATCCCATTGGCCATCCTGTTGCCCTATGTGGCCAATACGGCCGGCTGGATGCTCACAGAAATGGGCCGCCAGCCCTGGGTGGTGTTCGGGCTGCTGAAAACGCAGGATGCCGTATCCCCCAACGTGGCGCCAGGGATGGTGCTGACTTCGCTGATCGTGTTTGCCCTGGTCTACGGGGCGCTGATGGCGGTGGACGTTTACCTGCTGCAGCGGTTTGCCAGGCAGGGTCCGGTGGACGAGACGGCCGGGCGTAAATTTGTCGACGAAGCGTATTTCGACTAGGAGGTGAGTCATGGTCTTACAAAACGTCTGGTTTAGCCTGATCGCCATCCTGTTCACCGGTTATTTTGTATTGGAAGGCTTCGACCTGGGGGTCGGCATCCTGCTCCCCTTCCTGGGCAAGGACGAAACCCGGCGGCGCATGATGATCAACACCATCGGCCCGCATTGGGACGGCAACGAGGTTTGGCTGATCACCGCCGGCGGAGCCATCTTCGCCGCCTTTCCGCAGTGGTATGCTACCCTGTTCTCCGGCTTTTACCTGCCCCTGTTCTTGATGTTGATCGCCCTGATCGCCCGCGGGGTGTCTTTCGAATTCCGGGGCAAGCTCGAGAGCAAGCGCTGGCGGGCGGTTTGGGACTGGGCGGCCTTCCTGGGCAGCGCCATCCCGGCGCTGCTGTGGGGAGTGGCCTTTGCCAACTTCGTGCGCGGCGTGCCGATCGATGCGAATATGCAGTACTACAGCAATTTCTTCGAGCTGCTCAACCCCTTCGCCCTGGTGGGCGGACTGGTATCGCTGTTCGGCTTCACCCTGCACGGGGCCATCTTCCTGACGCTGAAGACTGGGGCGCCGCTTTCGGACGAGGCGCGCCGGGCGGCCTGGCGCATCTGGATCCCCACCGTGCTCGTGGGAATCGTTTTCATCCTGCTGACCTACTCGCAGACCGATATTTTGAGCAAGCTGGGCGTGAACCCGGGTGTGGTGCCGATTGGAGCAGCCCTGGCGCTGCTGTTCACCGGCTGGCTGATCCGCATCCAGCGCGATGGCTGGGCCTTCGTGGTGATGACGCTGGCCATCGTGCAAGCCTCGGCGACTATCTTCCTGCAGCTCCACCCGCGCCTGATCGTCTCCAGCCTCAACCCGGCCTGGAGCCTGACCATCGAAAACAGCTCTTCCAGCCCGTACACCCTGCAGGTGATGACGGTTGTGGCTGCCATCTTCGTGCCGATCGTGCTGATTTACCAGGGCTGGACCTACTGGATCTTCCGCAAGCGCATTACCCAAAAGCCGCAGGATCTGCACTATTAATATTGGTTGTGAGACAAT
>DBMK01000030.1 GCA_002298885.1 Anaerolineaceae bacterium UBA700 | reverse complement strand
CTTCGCTACCCAAAACAACCCGCAACCATTGATTTGGTTATTTGGCGATTACCGGCAGGTCGGTAAAATACACCGGAGGGATCAGAGCCGGCAGGTTCACCAGCAGGTTCGTCTCGGCAGGGGTCAAAGTCGCGCTCGTTGCGGGCACATTCGCCGCAAGGGAAGCCGGGTTTGCGTTCGTCCGGGCCGGCGTGGCATGCGCCGGCGGCGCGGTGGCAGCGATCAGCGCCATCAGCAGCAGGGCCGCGCTCAATAGAACCAGGAAGCGGGTGGTGCGGGCGTTCATCACGGCCCGACCGTCGCGCCGCTGAGCGTCCGGCAGTCGGCTGCGTCGCAGCCCCAGGCAGCGCCGCTGGTGTCGGCCGGGTCCAGGTACAGGACCAGGGTCTTGCCTGAGAGCAGCGCCGTCTGGAACAGGCCGAGGAAGCGCG
Organism: Anaerolineaceae bacterium UBA700; assembly: GCA_002298885.1. The sequence goes on along the minus strand of DBMK01000030.1, from coordinate 7,383 downwards.
AGGCCGAGGCGCTGTCGGTTGTAGGGACGCCAAACCAGTTAATCCCGTTGATCACCGGCGAGCCGGGGGCCGGGAGCGCCGCCGAACAGTGGACCAGCACCCGGTTGGTGAAGACCTCCACGTCGAGGACGCCGCTGCAGGCGTACTGCGCGTTGGCCGCGCCCGGCGCGGCGGGTTTGAGCGCGGCCGGGGAGGCGGCCTGGCTGGGGCTGCTGCTCGAGATCAACAGGCTCAGCACGCCCAGGAGCAGCGCCAATTCGACGATCATTTGAAACCTGGGGAATGAAATGGATTGCTTAAACATAGATGTTCCTCCTGGTATTAACTATTAGTGCTCTGTCAAACATGAATATTAAGAATCGTTGTAACGACTTTAGTCGTTGTTGATCGACTCAAGCGACTGACCCCTAAGGGGTGCTTCGCGAAGTCGCCACTACAATAATCAGAATCACCATTGACAAACTGCTAGGTTGGATTGTCTTTAGTGACTTCAAATTCTGCGCCCGCAAAGGCCTTTTCTCCGGCTTGCACCGGCGCCGGCAGCCAGTTCTCGGGCGGCGCCAGCGGGCACACCCAGCGGAAGTTGTAGGCGCAGGACGGGTTATAGGCGCAGTTGAAATCGATCACCAGGCCGTCGGCCTCGCGCCCCAGGTCGGCCCCTTTGATCGTGTCCAGCAGGTAGCGCCCGCCGCCGTAGGTCTCGTGGGCGTTGGTGCGGTCGCGGAAGGGCAGGAAAATGCCCCCGCCGTAGCCCTGCACCCAAAACAGGGTCAGCGTCTGCGCCTGGCCCTGCAGCGCAAAGTGGACCTTGCCGAAGCGCGTCAGGCGCATCAGGCCCTCGTCCGGCAGCTCCACCTCCCAGGCGCCCGGCTCCACATCCGGATCCACCGGCAGCACGAAGCGCAGGTTTGGATCGTAATCGAAATAGTCCAGGCCGTGGAAAGCCTGCTTCTGCTCCGCAGACAGCGCCGACTGCGGGTGCGCGGCAAACAGCGCGTCGCGCTCGCAGCGGAAGCGTTCCCAGCGCGCCTGCGGCGAGCTATCCGCCTGCCTGAGCCGGGCGTACATCCCCGCCACGGTCCGCCGGTAATCCGCCAAATCGATATAATTCTCTGTTCCTGCCATACGCCTCCAGTCCCCAATGGTTGCAGTATATCATGCGTATCGACCTCACCCCCTGCCCCCTCTCCTGGAGCGATAAAACACACCTGCCCTGGCGGGCGGTGCCAGGGTGCTCCAGGAGAGGGGGTGCCGACTTACCCATGCGGTCACCCCCTCTCCTGACAGGTTTTTGTCAGGAGAGGGGGCAGGGGGTGAGGAAAAAAGGCCTGTAATTGCAGCATTCATTCATGAAACGCCGCTGGCAGATTTTTCACTCTTTAAACTCAGTTATAATCATCTCTACCGCAAAGTTTTAAAGATACAGGTTCTGCTAACCCTCGATGAACCGCTTCACCGGCATCCTCTTCGTTATCATCTCCGCGGCCACGTTTGGCTCGCTGGCCATCTTTGGGCGCTTCGCCTACGCCGCCGGGCTGAATGTTTCGACCCTGCTCTTCCTGCGCTTCAGCATTTCGGCCCTGGTGATGGCCGCCCTGCTGGCCGCCCGCGGCGAGCGCCTGCCGAGCGGCCGCACCTTGCTCCAACTGGTGGGCATGGGCGGCATCGGCTACGTGGGCCAGTCTCTGTGCTACCTCACCGCCATCCAGTACGCCTCGGCCGGGCTGGTGGCATTGCTGCTCTACCTCTACCCCACCCTGGTGGCGCTGCTGTCCACTATCTTCCTTAAAGAAAAGATCACCCGCGTCAAGATCGCGGCCCTGGCCCTGGCCACCTTTGGGGCGGCTCTGGTGGCCAACCCCCAGGGCGGCCAGCCCACCGGCATCCTGCTGGCGGTCTCGGCGGCGGCCATTTACGCTGTGTACATCATCGTCGGGACGGGCGTAATGCGCAAAGTCTCCTCGTTCCAGTCCTCGGCGGTCATCTTCGCCTCGGCGGGGGCCGTCTTTGGCCTGCTCACCGCCGCCCAGGGGCCGCATTGGCCGGTGGACGGCCAGGGCTGGCTGGCGGTGGGCGGCATCGTGCTCTTCGCCACGGTCATTCCGGTGGTCACCTTCCTGGCCGGGCTCAAGCGCATCGGCCCCACCGACGCCTCCATGCTCTCCACCCTCGAGCCCGCCGTCACCGTGCTGCTGGCGGCCCTGCTGCTGGGCGAGTCGCCCCAGCCGCTCACCCTGCTGGGCGGCGGGCTGATCCTGGCCGCCGTGCTTCTGCTCACCCACGGCGAGCTGCGCCGGGCCGGCCAGGCCCACCAGGAGGACGCGCCCATCGGCCGAGAGATCTAGAGTAACATTTCAGGGCACTTGTCTTTCTCCGAGTTTTTCGATATAGTTACTATTAATTGACACCCTTTTCGTTCACCACAATCGAATAGTGTGAAAGGAGAAGTGACCATGAGATCCATTTCTATTCTTTATGGATTCACGCTTCGATCCAACTGGCTGCGACTTTCGATCCTCTTGATCGTGCTCGCCGGCCTGGCCTTCCCCGCGCCGCTGGCGGCCAGCGCAGCCCCCACCATCACAATTCGAGTGAATACCACCACCGACAGCAACACCTCAAACACCACCCTCTCGCTGCGCGAGGCCATCCTGCTGGTCAACGGCGGCACGGGCGGAAACGGCGTCCGCACCGGGCTGGGCCGGGCGCTCAGCTCGCAGGAGAGCGCGCTCATCAGCGGCGGGACCATCGGGGCCGCTGGGGTTGCCGCCAACATCGTCTTTACCGATCTGCCGGGCCTGTCCGTCATCGCCATCACCTCGGGCACCGGCTCGGCTAACGAAAGCCTGCCGCCCGTGCTGACCAGCGGCGTGGTGATCAACGGCGCCACCGGCGTGGGCACCCCGGTCACGCTCGACGGCTCGGGGGCGCCGGCATCCACCGACGTGCTCTGGCTGGGCTGGACGGACCAGGTGGTGGGGGGCTCGACCATCCCCGTAGCCAATATCACCGTCCAGAACATTATCGTCACCGGGGCCAAACGCTACGGCATCCACCTGGACCCGGCGCGCAGCTCCACGGTCTCGGACTGTACGGTGACGGGCTCCGCCTCCTACGCCATTTTCATCAACGGCAAGTTCGGCCCGGCCGATCACAACACCATCCAGAACTGCACGGTTGGCAACAACAGCTCTCTGGGGATCGTGGTCAACCGCCCGAACGCCAATAACGCCGTCATCCGCAACAACCGCGTCGGCACCAATGCCGCCGGCACCGCCGCCGCCCCGAACACTGGGGCCGGAATCGCCCTGTTCACCGGGGCGAACAACGTAACCATCACCGGCAATATCATCTCCGGCAACACGCTGCAAGGTATTTTCTTCGACGGCACGGCGCAAGCCGTCTCGCACAATACCATCACCAACAACAAGATCGGCACAGCGGCGGATGGGGTCAGCCCCATCCCCAACGTGCAGGGAATCGTGCTTGGGCTGAACAGCAACCTGAACACGGTCGGCGGCGCGGGCGCCGGCGAGGGCAATATCATCGCCTTTAACACCCAGTCCGGCGTTGTAGTGGTTGGGGATGGCTCGACCGGCAACCTGATCAGCCGCAATTCCATCTTCGGGAACGGCATTTTGGGCATCGACCTGCTGGACGATAAGCTTCCCACCCAGGGCGTTAGCGGCGGCACGGCCGGGCCGAACCAGTTGGCCCTGCGGCCAACGCTGACCAAAGCCATGGTGCAAAATTCGATGGCCGTGGTCGCCGGCACGGCCAGCCCGAACTCGACCATCGAAATCTTCGCCGCGGCTCCCGACCTGTCCGGTTTCGGCAGCGGAAAGTTTTATTGCGTCACCGTCACCGCTGGCCCCAGCGGGGCTTTCAGTTTCTTCGGCAAGATGGCCTGCACCCCCGGTTCCTCCCCCCTGACGGCCACCTCAACCCTCGCCGACGGATCCACCTCCGAGTTCGGCCACAACCTGGCTGCCGCCGCACTCCCGACGGTCTACGTTCCGGTTGTCCGAAAATAACAATGGGCCGACCGCAACCTGAAGGGTAGATATATCACCGCTTCAGGATGTATCTATCGACGCCCGCCTGTATGCAGCTTAGGGTCTGATTTCTCGATTAAGTTGGGCGGGCGTCTTTGTAAGAACTTGTTGAGTATCGCCTCTCAATATTTATTGGGCGATACCATTGAGGTTTAAATTGAACAACTTCGCGCCCAATGGAATCTCGGAGATTGCGTATATGATCTGTTAAGATTTGCCGGCTTAAATTCTTCTAAGATTGTGCTGTAAGTGTCAGTCAATAGTGGGTGGAAAAAGATATATTGACAATACCTTTCACTTTGTTTTGATATACAGCTTGCTATATTCCTAAAATTCAGCAGATCGCATTATCACTGAACTGTCGAAGAAAAAAATTGTGATCAGGTTCGTTAAAGCAACCTCCCCCCAGAAAATTAATTTATTTACAAATCTCTTAATAGTCCTCATCGGAATATTCTATGTATTAAATTTAAAAGATGGTCATGATTGGGGCGGCGACTTTAGCATGTATATCATGAATGCCAACAATCTTGCCAATGGCATTCCCTATGCTGATACTGGATATCTTTACAATATAGATACTGCCAATGTTGGACCGAAGGCATACCCGCCTGTTTTTCCGCTAATGCTTGCTCCAATAATTGCTATCTGGGGGATCAGTCTAAAAGCTTTGAAATTGGTTGGGGTTGTTTGCTTTGTGTTTTTGCTCTTGTATATAAACACAAAGATTTTGCCTGGTAAAATGTCGCCTGTATTCAGGATCATTTATCTCGTCATAATCGGTTTTTATCCTCCTTTTTTCTTGCAAGCTAACGATATTTTGTCCGATATTCCGTTTCTGTTATTGTGTACCATTTCTTTAAAGCGAATTGATGATCATACTAATTCCTTCAGCGAAGATCGACCTGACTGGTTTCAAGTTTGTCTTACAGGGATCATAATTTACCTGGCCTATGGAACCAGATCGTTGGGCTTGCTGATTTTGCCGGTCATTTTATTTCTGGATTTGATCAGAAATAGGCGGGTATCATTATCAACCATCATTATTTTAATCATTGCCATTTCGATAATTGTCCTTCAGTCAGTATTAATTCCCGAGACAGGAGGTTATTTTGACCAGTTTCCAAAGAATTTGCAGGAATTTATGCTTGTACTAACGAATTCTCTGCTTTATTACTTCACCTTATTTAGTACGATATTTAAATTTGGAAATTATTTAATCCATTTCATTGTTTTACTGTTGTTGCTCGGATTTGTTGTTATTGGAATACTCGCAAGCGTAAGAAAAGGAATTTCGAGTTATGAATTGTTTCTTCTAACGTACATGGTTGTTCTGCTTTTTTGGCCTTCCTATCAGGGGCTCAGGTTTCTCTATCCCGTCCTCCCGATCCTTTTTATTTATATACTGGGAGGGTTCCAGCAATTGATGCTTAAAATATATCAATACTCGGCCTGGTTACCGAAAACAATCCCTATTATCTTGCTATTTTCTTTTATCCTTTATTATTTCAATGCTTATATTGTTCTTCTGCCTCGGCCAATAAGTGATATTGAAAAAAGTGAAACGCAAGAAATATTTAATTTTGTAAAAACTGAAACGGATACAAATGATGTGATTTCATTCTTTAATCCCAGAGTTTTGGCATTATTTACCGGTAGAAAATCGGTGGCTCTCGCCGTTCCGGCTCCAAAAGGAAATACTTTAACCCGAATCAAAGAACTTGCAGTAAATTATGTAATCGTACGCCTTAATAATTCTCTTAATGATCAGCCCGAATTAATCCAATTGATCGAAGAAAACCCCGAAAATTTTCGTCTCGTTTTCGAGAATCCCGATTTTCGTATCTATCAATTCTTGAAATCTTGATTCTCAATCTGCTCCCTACCAATTATCTGGCTGCCAGACATCTGAAATTTTCTAGACGATATACGACAGGCGACAGACCACCGTGGTCTGTCGTCTATCGGCTGGGTCTATTATGTTATCATTTCCCCATTCAGGAGACTCCCCATGTGGCACATCCACCCGATTGCCGATGAAGATGCGCAGGGCGCGCTGCGCGAGCTGTACGACCAGGATCTCAAAGAGGACGGCTACATCAGCAACACCACCCGCGCCTGGCAGTACCGGCCCGAGATGGTGGCCTTGTGGCAGCAGTTGAGCAAGGCCATCCGGTCGCACCTGCGCCTGCGCGCCTATGAACTGATTACCCTGGCCGCCTCGCGAGCCATCGGCTGCAAGTACTGCATGCTGGCCCACGGCGCCGTGCTGCGCAAGAACGGCTTTACCGCCCAGCAAGTCATCGCCATCCTGCAGGATCATCATACCGCCGGCCTCAGCCCGCAAGAAGTGCATATGATGAATTACGCCGCCAAAATCAGCCGCGACTCGCACTTGATCAGCGCTGCCGACGTGGACGCCCTGCGCCGCGACGGGCTGACCGAGCAGCAGATCACCGACGTGGCCCTGGCGGCTGTGGCCCGCAACTTCCTCAGCCGCCTCTTCGACGCCCTCGGCGCCGATCCCGATCCCGAGCTTCAAGCCCAAGAGCCGGAGTTGTGGGGGTATATAAAGGATTTGCGGACCAGGTAATAGCCTGCAACTTTTTTCCCTGGAAGTCGTTAAGATATCTAGTAGTCGCTTGATAGATGCTTTCACCAGGGAGAGAAGTAAAGAATGAAACGAAGAATTGTCCAACTAATCACGATCATAACGGTGCTGGTGTTCTTAAATGCGTGTGCTCCTGCAAATCAACCGGCAATGACCATCAAGCAAGTTGTGGACGCCGGCTTGCTCAAGGTCGATACCTGCGGCGCGCCGTGCCTTTTGGGGATTCAACCCGAGTCGACCAGCTATGCTGACGCCATGAGCATGCTTTCAAAAAATCACGATATGGATTATTGTAAGGAATATAGTAATGAGGGCGGGGTGCAGGGCATCCGGTGCGACAATTCGTTCGTCATCGCCTTTGACTCGGATAAGAAATTCGTCACCAGCCTGGGTTATAACACCGCTTCAGGCATCACCGTTCAAAACGTGCTGGATAAGTTTGGCGATCCCACCAACCTGGATGTGGCGGCCGAACTTTCGAAAGACACGTCCGTTCTACGCTTCTTTTATGAGAAGCTGAAAATGACCATCTCCTTTGAGGAACAGGCTGGGATTACGTATGCGCTCAGTCCCACCAATAAAGCGCGCGCCGTCACCTACGCCGGAACCAAAACCTACCAGGCCATAACGGTTCATGCACAGCATTATGCCGGCTTCGGAAAATACGGCCAATAAAAAAATAGATTTACCACGAAGACACGGAGGGCACGGAGAAAA
>DBMK01000304.1 GCA_002298885.1 Anaerolineaceae bacterium UBA700 | reverse complement strand
TGGGCGGTGAAACCGCCCAATCCAACCCCATAAAAAAAACTCTTTTTATCTTTTCAAATGATACGGCACATCGATAATAACCCGCTGGAACCCCACCTGCCGCCTTCGGTAAAGCAGCGCCGCCTTGATCAGCCAGGCCGTCTGGTTGTGCAGAAAGGCCTGCCACCAGCGGGCCGGCACGAACTCGGGCAGCACCAGCACCGCCGACTGCCCATCCTTGTTCTCCAGGTCGGTCTGGTCCAGGTAGTCCAGCAGCGGCGCCACGACCGAGCGGTACGGGCTGGGCACCACCACCACCGGGATGTCCGGCCACCATTCTTTCCAATGCTCGCACACCTTTTGGCTGGCGCCGGGCTCCAGCTCGATGTACACCGCCGTGATCCGGTCGGTCATCGAGCGGGCGAAATTGACCGCGTCGATCATCCCCCGGTGCACCCCCGAGATTGGGATCACCACCCGCGGGCGCTCCAGAGTTTTATACGACGGCGCCTGCCCGTGCAGTGAAAGCTGCGCCGCCACCCGGCGGTAATGCAGCTTGATGCGCAGCAGGACGAAGACGATCAGCGGGATGAGCAGGATCGAGATCCACGCCCCCTGGAGGAACTTGCTGAAGCCGATCACCAGCAGGGCGAAACCAGTCATCAACGCCCCCAATCCGTTGATCGCCGCCCGCGTTTGCCAGCCGCGCCTGTGGGAGCGGCGCCAATGCACCACCATGCCCGCCTGCGACAGGGTGAAGGCCAGGAAGGCCCCTACCGCGAACAGCGGCACCAGGGCGTGGCTGTTACCCCCAAAGACAACAATCAGCACGCCGGTGAAAACGGCCAGGGCCGTAATGCCGTTGGCAAACACCAGGCGGTTGCCCAGCTCGGTGAACTGGCGCGGCAGGCTGCTGTCGGCGGCAAGGATGGCCGCCACCCGTGGGAACCCGGCGAAGCTGGTGTTGGCCGCCACCGCCAGGATCAACAGGGTCGATACCTGCACCAGCAGGTAAAGCGGCCCCTCTCCCAACAGGCTGCGTGACAGCGCCGAAAGGATGGTCTCGTTCGCCCTTGGAATGGCCGCCAAGTACTGGGTCAGGCCGATGCTCCCGGCGAAAAGCACCCCCATTAACACGGTCATCACCCCCAGCGTCAGGCGCGCATTCTTCACCTCGGGCTTTTTGAACGCCGGCACGCCGTTGCTGATCGATTCCACCCCCGTCAGGGCGGTGCAGCCGGCTGAAAACGTATGCAGCACCAGCAGCAAGGTCACCGGCGAGGAGGCCACGGGCGCCACCGCGCTCAACGGCTGCGCACCCTGGGTCAGCAGGCGCACCGCCCCAAAGGCCAGCATCGGCAGGTAGGTGAACAGGAACAGATACACCGGGATCGACATCAAGGTACCGGTCTCGCGCAGGCCGCGCAGGTTGGCCAGCGTGATCACCACCAATATGCCCAGGGCAATCGGCACCTTGTATTCCAGCAGCGCCGGGAACGCGGAGGCGATTGCCTCCACCCCGGCGGTCAGGCTGACCGCCGCCGTTAGCACGTAGTCGATCAATAACGCCGCCGCCGCCACCAACCCCGGCACCTGGCCCAGGTTTTCGCGCGCCACAACGTACGAACCGCCCCCGGATGGATAGCCCTGGATGGTCTGCGAATAGGACAGCGCCACGATCAGCAGCAGGAGCGTAATGGCGACCCCGATCGGGAAGGAAAGGCTCAACCCGGCCGCGCCCGCCACCGCCAGCCCCAGGTAGATCTCCTGGTTGGCGTAGGCAATTGACGAGAGCGCATCTGGCGAGAAGGCCGCCAGGGCGCGAATTTTGTTCAGCCGCTTCTCTCCCAGCTCGCTCGTCGGCAACGGCGAGCCGATGAGCAGTTCTTTCAACCGGCCAAGCATAATAGTGAGTATAGCACGCCCGGCCGCTAAAGCGTCTTTGGCCCCAGAAATCACCCTTAATTCCAACGTTTCTGTTAGCTTCATGGCCGAAGAATTCATATATAATAAGCTGAAACCAAATTTGGAGATATTTCAGACCACTTTTGTTTGAATGCATGCCCGTATTTATTGCCCAAATTTCCTTTCTTTACCGTCTGAAGCCCGCATAAAAACCGTTTCTCCTGCATATAAAGAGGGGTTATTCATCATATTGTCAGTGTCTGAAGTGACCAATGGCTGCCGCAGCGCTGCCAAGAATCCGCCGAGGGCCTGTTTATGAAACTTGTTGAAAAAAAGAACCTGAGCGCGTTGAAAATTGCTGGAATCTACCTGCTGGTCGGCAGCTTGTGGATCTTGTTTTCGGACCAGGCGGCTGCCGCCCTGGCGCCAAACCCGGAAACGTTAACCACCCTCAGCACGATCAAGGGTTGGGTGTACGTCATCGTCACGGCGCTGCTCCTATATTGGCTGGTGCGAGGCGAGATCCGCGCCCAGGAACAGAACGCCGAACAGCTTCGCCTGAGTGAAGAGCGTTTCCGCACCCTGATCGACGATGCGCCAGTAGCCATTGCCCTCTCCCGCAATCAAAAATTCCTCTACGCCAACCCTGAATTCTTGCACATGCACAACATTTCCAGTTCCGGCGAATTGATCGGCCAATCCATTTTTGACCTTGTTGCTCCCCAAAGCCGGCCCGATGTGGAAGAGCGAGCCAACCGCCGCCAGAATGGGCTGCCGGTCAGCAAACGCTACGAATTTCAAGCCCTGCGCACAGACGGCGCCCTTGTGCCCACCCTGGCTGCAGTCACCCGGGTTAGCCTCTCGGATGGACCGGCGACAATCGGCTTCTTCCAGGATATCACTGAGCGGAAGCTAGCCGACCAGGAAATCCGCCAGAGTGAAACGCGCTACCGCGGCCTTTTTGAGAACATGCTCGAAGGGTTTGCCTATTGCCAGATGCATTTCGAAAACAGCCAGCCTGTCGATTGGACCTACCTGGACGTAAATGCCGCATTCGAACACCTGACTGGACTCAAGGAGGTGATTGGTAAGAAAGTCTCCGTGGTGATCCCGGGGCTGCGCCAGTCGAATCCTGAACTTTACGAAATTTACGGCCGGGTTGCCCTGACCGGCCAGCCCGAACGGTTTGAGACCTACCTGGATCTATTGGGGATTTGGTTTTCCATTTCGGTCTACAGCCCGGCCAAGGAATTCTTTATTGCCGTATTCGACAACATCACCGAGCGCAAGAACGCCGAGCAGGCCCTGCGCGACCGCGAGGCGCAGTACCGGGCGGTCATCGAGACCTCACCGGATGGTTTTTGGATGGCGGATAAGCATGGTCGCATTCTGGAAGTCAACGACTCATATGCAAGGCTTTCGGGTTACTCCCGCCAGGAATTGCTCAGCATGAATATCGCCGACCTCGAGGCCATGGAACGGCCTGAAGACATTTCCGACCACATCGCCAGGGTGATGAACGGGCCGAGTGATCTCTTTGAGACTGCCCATCTCCGTAAAGACGGCACCACCTGGCAGGCCGAGATCATCAGCACTTATTGGCCGATCGGCGATGGTCGCCTGTTTGTCTTCTCGCGCGACATCACCGAGCGCAAGCGCACGGAGCAAGAGATCAAGCGGCTAAATGCCGAGCTTGAGCAGCGCGTCCAGGAGCGCACCGCCGAATTGAGCGACCTGTATAATAACGCTCCCTGCGGTTATCATTCACTCGATCCTAATGGAGTCATTGTGCGCATCAATGACACTGAGTTGGGTTGGTTAGGCTATCGCCGCGAGGAAATTGTGGGAAAAGCCAGGATTAGAGATATGCTGACTCCGGACAGCAAACAGATATTCGATAAAACTTTCCCCATTTTCAAACAGCGCGGCTGGTTAAATGATGTGGAAATTGAATTTATCCGCCGGGATGGAACCTTTTTGCCCGTATTGCTCAGCGCCACAGCCATCCTGGACGCTCACGGCAGCCTCTTGATGAGCCGCTCCACCATCGTCGACCACACCGAGCGCAAGCGCGCCGAAGAAGCCATGCGTGCCTCCCAGGCCCAACTCGAAGCCGCGAACAAGGAGCTCGAAGCTTTCGCCTATTCCGTTTCGCACGACTTGCGTGGACCCTTGCGCGCCATCGACGGCTTTTCGCGTATCATCATCGAGGATTACGCCGACCGCCTGGACGCCGAGGGCAACCGCTTGCTGGAGGTCATCCGCAACAACACACGCAAGATGGATGAGCTGATCAGCGACATGCTGGCGCTCAGCCGCGTCAGCCGGCTGGACATGACCTTCACCACCATCGACATGACTAAAATGGCTGCGGCCGCCTTCAGCGAAAACGTCCCACCCGAGGTGCAGCAGAAATTCAAGTTCTCAATCGCTGCGCTACCCCCGGCGACTGCCGACCCGACCTTAATGCGCCAGGTGTGGGTCAATTTGATCACGAATGCGGTCAAATACACCCTGCCTAAGGAAGACCGCCGCATCGAGGTCGGCGGTTACCAGCAAGACGGGAACAACGTCTATTACGTCAAGGACAGCGGCGTTGGCTTTAACCCCGCCTACGCTCACAAGCTCTTCGGGGTCTTCCAGCGCCTGCACAAGGTCGAGGATTTCGAAGGGACGGGCGTGGGGCTGGCGATCGTACAGCGCGTCGTCCAGCGCCACGGCGGCTCCACCTGGGCCGAGGGAAAGGTGGACGAAGGCGCCACGTTTTATTTTTCCATCCCAGGAAAGGCCTGAAGTGGATCCTCAGAACGTGGTCGAGCTACTCCTCGTCGAGGATAATTCCTCCGATGCCGAATTGACCTTACGCGCTCTGAAAAAGAATCACCTGGCCAACCGGATCGTCCTGGTAACCGATGGCGAAGAGGCGCTCGATTTTATCTTTGCGCGCAATGCGTACCATGCGCGTAACCTGCAGTTGGGCCCAAAAGTGATCCTCCTGGACTTGAAATTGCCCAAGGTGGATGGGCTGGAAGTTTTAAAAGCCTTCAAAGGCGACCCGCGCACCCGCAATATCCCCGTCGTCGTCCTTACCTCTTCAAAGGAAGAGAAAGATATCATCGAGAGTTACCAGTTGGGCGCCAACAGTTACATTGTCAAGCCGGTTAATTTCGAAAATTTTATGGAGGCCATCAACAGCCTGGGATTGTACTGGCTGCTGCTCAACCAGCTCCCGCCGCGTTGATAGATGGGGTGTAAGAGCATGGAAAGTGCCCGCGCATTGCGCTTTTTATTTGTTGAAGATGTAGCCGAAGACCAGGAGCTGGCCGAACGGGTGCTCCGTAAAGAGGGCTTCCAATTCGACGCGCTCAGGGTGCAGTCCCGCGAAGAGTTCCTGGAGGCGTTAGCCACCTTCAAGCCCGACCTGGTCGTATCCGATTTCGCCCTGCCCACATTCGACGGCATGCAGGCGTTGCAGCTCTCCCTGCAGCACGATCCCCACCTGCCGGTAATCGTTCTAACCGGGTCGATGAACGAGGACACCGCCGTGGCCTGCATGAAGGCCGGCGCCGCGGATTATGTGATCAAAGAGCACATAACCCGCCTGCCGCTGGCCGTAAAAGGGGCGCTGGAACAGCGCGCCATCCGCCTGGCCAAGGAAGAATCCGAGCAGGCGCTGCGCGATACCGACCAGGTGCTCCAGGCCATCATTCAGGCCTCACCCCTGGCTATCGACGTGCTGGATAACGCCGGCCGGGTCACCCTGTGGAGCCCCGCCGCCGAGAGTCTGTTCGGCTGGCGCGCCGAGGAGGTCCTCGGCAAAGAGCTGCCGATCGTTCCGGACCAACTGCGCGCCGAAGTGCAGCAGCAGATCAAAGACCGGCTGCAGGGCATGGCCCTGACCATGTTCGAGACCCAAAGGCAGCACAAGGATGGCACGCTCATCGAGGTCAGCATCTCCACCGCCCCCCTCTACAACTCCCACCATGAAATCACCGGTTCCATGGCCATCATGGCCGATATCCGCAATCGCAAGGAGGCGGAGGAAGCCCTGCGCCAGCGCCTGGCGGAGGCCAAGGCCCAGTACACAGCCTCTACCGTCCTGCGCACCGCCAACACCGTCGACGAGGCCCTGCCCGCCCTGTTGGACCAGGTGCTGGCAGCCATGAACATCAGTGCCGGCGGCATCTGGCTTTACCAACACGCCGCCGGCGATTTACGCCTGGCCGTGGCCCGCGGCTGGTTCCGCCAGCTCGAGAGCAGCTCCATCAAGCCCCGCCAGGGCATCGTCGGCTGGGTTTTCTCCAGCGGGCAGATCTACCAGTCGCCGGACATCAATGCCGATCCGCTGCCGGTCTACATCCGGGCCGGCATCCAGATTCCCCCCGGCGAGGGCGGCATTTGCGTCCCCATCCGCACCGCCGCCGAAATTGCCGGCGTGCTCATGGTCTCCTTCCCAACCGCGCTCGAGATCCCCGCGGAGCAGATCAAGCTGCTCACCTCGCTGATGGAGGTCGTTGGCGCCACCCTGCACCGCATCCGCCTGAACGAGGAGACTCAGCGCCATCTAAAACAACTCGAAGCGCTGCGCGCCGTGGACCGCGAGATATCCTCCTCCCTGGACCTGCATCATACTTTGAACGTCCTGCTGGAGAAGATATCCACCGAATTGAAGATCGACGCCGCCAGCGTGCTCCTGCTCCAGAATTCGGACGGTACGCTCGAATACGCAGCCGGCCACGGCTTCCAGACGCAGATCATCGAGCAAACCCGCCTGCGCCTCGGCGAAGGCTGCGCCGGCCGGGTGGCGCTGGAAGGCAAACCGCATATGATCACCGCCCTCGGTCCGGATTGCGACTTCGAGCGCCAGAGCCTGCTGGCAGAAGAGGGTTTCAAAGCTTACTACGGGCTACCCCTGGTTTCCAAGGGCAAGGTCACCGGCGTGGTCGAGATCTTCCAGCGCTCCCCCCTGGCGCCGGACGACGAGTGGATGAACTTTGCCGAAACGCTGGCCGGGCAGGCCGCCATCGCCATCGATAATTCGCAGTTGTACGAAAACTCACAACTGGCCAACCGCGAGCTTTCCGCCGCCTACGAAGCCACCCTCGAGGGCTGGTCTCACGCCGTGGATCTGCGCGACAAGGAGACCGAAAAACATTCCCAGCGCGTCACCGAAATGACCCTGAAGCTGGCCCGCGATCTCGGCCTTCCACAGGAAGATATGGTGCACATCTGGCGCGGCTGCCTGCTGCACGATATCGGCAAACTGGGCGTGAAGGATGAAATCCTCTTCAAGCCTGGCCCGCTGACCGAAGAGGAATGGGAGAGCATGAAGAAGCACCCGCGCTACGCCTTCGACCTGCTGAATCCCATCGCCTACCTTCGCCCTGCCATCCAGATCCCTTACTGCCACCACGAAAAGTGGGACGGCACCGGCTACCCGCGCCGGCTTAAAGGCGAGGAAATACCCCTCGAGGCGCGCATCTTCGCCATCGTTGACGTGTGGGACGCCCTGACCTCCGACCGCCCCTACCGCCTCGCCTGGCCCAAAGAGCAAGCCCTCGAATACATCACCGCTCAATCCGGCCTTCACTTCGACCCGCGCGTTGTGGCTGCGTTCCTTAATGAGCTATCCTCGCAAAAATAAAGAACGACTGAAGTCGGCACTACAATGGCCAACGATCCATCTTTGCCAATTGTAGACCCGACTTCGGTCGTTCCACCCATCAACACCCCCGGCTTTTCCCCGTTCAAGGTGATATGGATCTCATTCTACATTTGTGTCATAATAATTGTATACGAGTCCCGGAAATCCCAGCAGATTCGTACAGTGCCCGTATCGGTTTATTGATTCACGCTACCCCTGGCTGCTGACAAGGAGTTATTCCGCCGTGGCATACAAAGTATTCCTGGTTGAAGACGAAGTGGCTGCCCGCGAAGGCATCCGCGACAATTTCGATTGGAAATCGGCCGGTTTTATCTTCACCGGCGAAGCCCAGGATGGGGAGATCGCTTTGCCGCTGATCGAAGAAATCCAACCCGACGTGCTGATTACCGACATCAAAATGCCTTTTATGGATGGCCTGCAATTGTGCCGGATCGTGCGGGAGCGCCTGCCCTGGGTCAAGATCATCATTGTCAGCGGTTATGACGATTTCAGCTATGCCCAAACCGCCATCAAGCTGGGCGCGGCAGAATACCTGCTCAAGCCGGTCAACGTGCTCGACCTGAATACGGCCCTGCGCAAGATCGCCAGCCTGCTGGACCGCGAAAAGGATGATCGCGAATACCTCAAGATGTTACGCAACCAGGTCCAGGATAACCTGCTGCTCCAGCGCGAAAAATTCCTGCTGCGCCTGGTGCTGGGGGGCGAATCCTCGATTTCTGCCATCGAACAGAGCCAGCAGTTGGGGCTGAATATCATCTCCAAATGCTACCTGATCCTGCTGATCAAAATCAAATTGGATGACCAGGATATCCCGTTGGGTTTCTCCCTATGCCAGCAGATTGAACGCCTGGTCTCGGGTCTGATCGACGGCAACCTTGACGTCTTTAAAACCAGGCAGGGCATGGATGAGTTGGTGCTGATCTTGAAGGGCGAAAACTACGAGCAGCTCGAGCAGGACGGCGCATTCCTGTCCGACCTGATCCAGACCGAAGTTGAAAAAATCGCGCCTTTCAAACTTGCCGTTGGCCTTGGGGAGCCAAAGCAGCGCCTGGGGGATCTGCATCACTCCTATGCCGAAGCGCTCGCCAAAATAAAAGATTTCTCGGAGGAGATCGATAGCGGCCTGCTGCAAAAGTTGGACCAGACGGCGATCAAGCACTTCCTCGAATTTGGCGGTATGGCTAGCTTTGACGATTTTTTCGACAGCGTCATTCTCCCGCTTGGCGAATCCGCCCTGCGCTCGCGGCTGCTGAAACAATACATCATTGTGGACATAGTCCTAACCGCAGCCCAATTCGTCAGCGACCTGGGCGGCAACGTCGACTTAATGATTCCGGAGGTTCGCCACGGTGATGAGTTCCTGGCCGGCCTCAAGTCCCTCGAACAAATGCGCGCCGGAACGAGAAAAATATTCGCCACGGCCATCGCATATCGCGACAGCCAGGTGAACAACAACCGGACTAATGTGGTCCACCAGGCCCGGGCTTACATCGATCTGCACTTCAGAGATTCTGAATTATCTCTGAATCAAGTGGCTGACCAGGTAAACTTCAGTCCCAACCATTTCAGCGCCGTATTCAGCGCTGAAACCGGGGAAACCTTTAAAGATTACTTGATCCGCGCCCGTATCGAACATGCCAAAAACCTTTTACTCACCACACGCATGAAATGCGCTGATGTAGCCCTCGAATGCGGTTATAACGATCCGCATTATTTCAGCATCAATTTTCGGAAGAATGTGGGCCTGACTCCTCAGCAGTTCAGAAACGCTCCCCGGAAAGGGAAAATGGGTAGGTAAGATGAATATTGGCCTGTCCGAAGAAAAACCGCTGCCAAAGTATATGGAGAGAATGATCGGCCTGTTTTCCCGCATCAATATCTCGCTGCGATCCAAGATCCTGATCTCCTTCTTTACCGTGATCACGCTTCTGGCCGCCATGCTGACGGTGATGATCCTGGAAGTGGCCCAGTATAACCGCAATTACGATGCCATCATCACCAACATCACGGCGGCAAACAGCATCAACGGCTATATCAAGCCGGCCATTGACACAGAAATGTGGAATATCGTAGCCGGGAAAAAAGATTTCAAGGATGGAAATCAATACCAGATCATCAACCAGGTGAACGCCCAGATCGAATCGATGATGGCTAACGCCAGCTCGGATAAATCCAAAATCAAGCTGGACGTAGTCCGCCGTACCATGGTCACACTCACCCACTACGTGGATAAGATGGGGGCGCAAATTGCAGCCGGCAGCCGCGTGGCCGATAACGAACTGGTGTTGGATAACATCCGTGGTGTTTCAGACGTGGTTGAGACCAGCATCCAGGAATACATGCTATTTGAGGTAAACCAGGCCGACCAGCAGTACAAGGAGAATCGCGACAACTTCATCCAGCTTGCGATTCTCTACCTGATCCTGTTGCCCCTGGTGGTCGGGTTTTCCGTCCTGGCGGCCTGGATGATCTCGGCCAGCATTTATATCCCAATTAAGAAGCTGCATGACGTCACCACCACCATCACCAAAAATGACCTGAGCGCCTTGATCACCAGTAAGAACGTGGACGAGATCACCGAGCTGGGGTTGAGCTTCAACATTATGATCGGAAAAATTCGTGATTTGCTGGATTCGAAAATAAAGGAACAGGAGAACCTGAAAAAAGCCGAGTTGAAGGCCTTGCAGGCGCAGATCAATCCGCATTTCATGTATAACACCCTCGATACAATTGTCTGGATGGCACAGGCCAAGCAAAACGATCGAGTGATCGAGATTGTCAGCGCCCTTTCCAGCTTTTTCAGAATCACCTTGAGCCGCGGCCAGGACTGGATCACCATCGACCAGGAGATTGAACACGTCAAAAGTTACATGACTATCCAGAAAATGCGCTATCACGACATCCTGGACTATAAGATCGAGGTCGATGAGGATATCCTGAACGGCACGATCCTTAAGCTCACCCTCCAGCCGTTGGTAGAAAACGCCCTGTATCACGGGATTAAAAATAAACGCGACGGAGGCACCATCACCGTGCGGGCCAGACGCGCCGGCCAGAACCTGGCGATCTTCGAGATCCTGGACAACGGGGTAGGGTTTACCCCCTACAAGCTCAGCGCCATCCGAACCGCCATGAACAGCGAGCTGGATGATTTTTCATTCAAGGAAGGCGGTTTTGGACTGGAAAACGTCAACAAACGCATCAAGTTGTATTATGGAAAACAGTACGGCCTCACCATCCAGAGCAAGTATCACGAAGGTACATGCGTTACTGTGACCATTCCCTTGCAGGATCATGCTGAAAAAAGCGCAGCAGAGGAAAAAGAAAATGGATAAGCAAAAAACAGCCGTGATCAACACGTGCCTGATCGCCCTTCTGATATTGATTCTATCCGGCTGCCGTCAAAATGGCAGTCCGTCTCTAACCCCGGCCTCCTCGAATGCGGCCTCGGGTAAAAAGACCTATAAAAACCTGGTGGTCGGTTTTTCTCAGGTGGGCGCTGAGAGCGAATGGCGCACCGGCAACACCGAGTCGATCCAAACAGCGGCGAAAAACCTGGGAGTGGAGCTGTTATTCTCCGATGGCCAGCAAAAACAAGAGAATCAGATCAAGGCTATCCGCACCTTCATCTTTCAAAAAGTGGATGTGATCGGCGTTTCGCCGGTGGTAGAGACCGGCTGGGAATCGGTTTTCCAGGAAGCCAGAGATGCCGGTATCCCGATCATCCTCCTCGATCGGGGCGCAACTGTTCCGGATGACCTGTATACCACCCACATGGGCTCCGATTTTGTTGAGGAAGGGCGCAATGCGGCTCGGGTGATGGTCAAGCTACTGAACGGCAAAGGCAATATCGTCGAGCTGACCGGGACGCCCGATTCTGCGCCTGCGATTGACCGCTATAAAGGTTTTCGAGAAATCCTGGCAAATTATCCACAAATGCACATCGTCGTTTCAGAAAGCGGCGATTTTACCAGGGCCAAGGGCAAAGAAGTCATGGCAGATATCTTAAAGAGCTACAAGGGAAAAATTGATGCTCTTTTTTCTCACAACGATGACATGGCCATCGGCGCCATTAAGTCCATCGAAGAGGCCGGATTTAAACCCGGCCAGGATATCAAGATCGTTTCGATCGATGCAATTCGGGACGCCTTCCAGGCCATGATCGACGGCAAACTGAATGCCACCGTGGAGTGCAATCCACTATTGGGCCCCCAATTCTTTGACCTGGCTTTAAAAGTGGCCAATGGCGAAACCGTCCCCAAGTGGATCCCTTCCGAGGAGAGCATTTACTACCCGGATGTCGCCGCTGCCATCCTCCCTACGCGCAAATACTGAGAACCTTTAGATAAGAAAGTTAACCTCCTGTCCAAAAAAATAGCCTTTCCATGGGAAAGGCTATTTTTATACCTCGCGAATGAGGAAGAAAATTAACCTCGCCCTTAAAAAAACACATGGACATTCACTTTCCGGAACTATATACTGGATTTGAAAAACCGTGAACGATAACGGGAACGCTAACATATTCTCTTCTCCACACAATTGATCTTCAATATTCATAAGGGAGGTGGCGCGAAAACAAAACATACCTGTATCCTTTCCATTTCTATTGCCCGGGGATGCTTCTATCCCATTAGCAAGCCTGAAGTTCTCAGGTTGTACGGTCGTGTTCGTTTTGCGAAGCTGGTTTCCCCGGGGAAAGCTTCGCCCTTGATCATGAACCCATTCAAAAGGAGAGTACGAGATGAAGATCGCAAAGATCCTAAGCATCATAATGATTGCAACCTTTGTCCTTAGCGCATGCGCACCGGCTGCCACTTCTGCTCCGGCTGTCCAACCCACAGCCCCCGCAGCCAAACCTTTCGGACAGGCCGCCTGCGGCCCCAATTGTACCTATAAAGATATGGTGCTTTGCTTCCCTCAACTCGGTGCCGAAAGTGACTGGCGCACGGCCGATACCGCTTCGTTCAAGGATACGGCCACGGAGAAAGGCATCAAACAGTTGGTATTTTCCGATGCCCAGCAGAAACAGGAAAATCAAATCTCTGCCGTACGCACCTGCATCCAGCAGGGCGTAAGTGTGATCGCCCTGCCCCCAGTGGTTGAAGATGGTTGGGATGCGGTTTTAACTGAAGCCCACAATGCCGGTATCCCTGTCATCATTGTGGACCGCTCCGTCAGCGCTGATAAATCCCTGTATGCGTCCCACATTGGCTCCGATATGGTGCTGGAAGGTCAACGCGCCGCAGCAGAGTACAATAAACTCCTGCCCAATGGCGGGGCAATCCTTGAAATCTCTGGAACAACCGGCTCCGGCGCAGCAGTTGGCCGCGCAAAGGGTTTCCGCGAAAAACTAAACCCCAACATCAAGATTTTGGATACCCAGACGGGTAACTTTACCCGCGCCGAAGCTCTGCCTGTGGTTCAAGCTTTCCTGCAGAAATACAAGGCCGGTACTGATTTCCAGGGCATTTTCTTCCACAATGATGATATGGGGATCGGTGGCATCGAAGCCTTGAAAGCAGCCGGCATAAAACCAGGCGATCTCAAGATCGTCTCAGTGGACGGCACTCGCGGTGGCTTCCAGGCTATGGTCGACGGATGGTTCCAGGCCGATGTTGAATGCAATCCTCTCCTCGGACCGCAGGTCTACGACATGGCTCTAAAACTCATGAACGGCCAGGCAATTGACCGGGAAGTACTCACCAACGAGACGGTCTATTATCCCGACAAAGCCGCCGAATTGCTGCCTACTCGTAAGTACTAAATTTAACAGTCGCATGAAGTCTACGTACCCCAGCGCGGACTGATCTGGTAAACAGGGAAGCGGCGCCAACAAAACGCCGCTTCCCTGCTATATAATAATTGGAAAACGTAAAAGCGCTGAATGACAGGTTGCTTCCATGATAGACATTCCAACCATTGTAAAATTGCAGGGAATCACGAAATCCTTCCCAGGGGTGATCGCCCTCGAGGATGTTGAATTTGTTTTGAGGAGAGGGGAGATCCATGCTCTAATGGGGGAAAATGGGGCTGGAAAATCCACCCTCATCAAAGTTCTGACGGGCGTGGAACAGCCTGATCAAGGCACAATTGAGTTGGATGGAAAACTTGTTCAGGTTCGATCGCCGCAGCATTCTCAAGCGCTTGGCATCAGCACGGTTTATCAGGAAGTCAATCTTTGCACAAATATTTCTGTTGCCGAGAACATCATGCTGGGGCACGAGCCTCATCGTTTCGGAAGTATTGATTGGCAAAAAATGAATGACCTGGCTCGCATGGCGATCGATCGAATGAGCCTTGATATCGACGTAACCCGTTCTCTGGGAAGTTATTCTGTTGCGATCCAGCAGATGGTCGCCATTACCCGTGCTCTTGAAGTTCTGTCCGCCAGGGTGCTGATTCTCGATGAGCCTACATCCAGCCTGGATATCCATGAAACCAACCTGCTCTTTGACTTGATGCGGAAACTGAAAGGGGAGGGCATTGGAATTATTTTCATCACTCATTTCCTGGACCAGGTCTATCAAGTTGCGGACCGGATCACGGTACTTCGCAATGGCAGGCTGGTTGGCACATTTGACACTGCCACCCTGCCGCGGGTTGAGCTGGTTGCCAAAATGTTGGGACGCAGTTTGACCGATCTGGATGCGATATCAAAGGAGAAAGTTGAAGAGGAGGTAAATAAGGACAAAGAACACCTGGTGGAAGCGAAAAAGCTGGGCCTGAAAGGATCACTCGAGCCGATGGACCTCGAGATTAACTCCCATGAGATATTGGGAATCGCCGGACTGCTCGGCTCCGGGCGTACAGAGATGGCAGGATTGATCTTTGGTATTGATTCTCCCGACAGCGGCTCGCTCGTCGTGTCCGGTGAGAAAGTGAATCGGTTTTCCCCCCTCGAATCCTTGAAACGCGGAATTGCCCTGTGTCCTGAAGATCGTAAGGCGGAAGGAATTGCAGGAGACCTGACCATTCGCGAAAATATTATTCTTGCCTTGCAGGCGCGCAATGGATGGTTCAAATTCCTGTCCAAACAGAAACAAAATGAAATATCCGAGAAGTACATTAAGTTGCTGGGGATCGTCACCCCTTCTTCAGAGCAATTGGTCAAGAATTTAAGCGGCGGCAATCAACAGAAGGTCATTCTTGCCCGCTGGCTTGCGACGGATCCCAAGGTCTTGATTTTGGATGAACCCACTCGCGGGATTGACGTGGGGGCAAAAGCAGAGATTCAAAAACTGGTGCTGGAACTGGCAGAGGAGGGTAAATCGTGTGTGTTCATCTCCTCTGAGATGGAAGAAGTACTTCGCGTCAGTGATCGGATTGCGGTGTTGCGTGACCATAAAAAAGTCGCCGAATATTCCGGCAACGTGGACGATCAAACCCTGATCCACACCATGGCGGGAGAATTATGAAAAAAATATCTTTTCTTAGAAAAATACGTGAAAGCCGGTCATTCTGGCCATTGGTAGCCTGGATCCTAATCCTCTTATTTAATGTCATTGTTAACCCAAATTTCTTCAAACTTGGCATCTTGCAAGACCCTGTGTACGGAAATCATTTATACGGAAACATCATTGATATCTTCAATAATGGGGCCCCGCTCATGCTGGTGGCAATTGGAATGACATTGGTGATTGCAACGGGCGGAGTCGACCTTTCCGTTGGTGCCGTAATCGCAATCTCGGCGGCAATGGGCGCCGTGTTGATCAATCCGGCGCTGGGAAATCAATTGATCTCGAATGAGATTTTAACCAAGAATGCAACGAATACTCCGTTGGCGGTCATCATCCTGGCCGACCTTGCGGCTGGCACATTATGTGGTTTATGGAACGGAATACTCGTTTCAAGAGGAAGAATCCAACCCATGGTTGCTACGTTGGTTCTGATGGTTGCAGGCCGTGGAATTGCCCAACTGATCACAAATGGGCAAATCATGACGATTTATTACACGCCCTATTTCTGGTTTGGGAACGGTTATATCCTGGGGCTGCCGGTCTCGATTTATATTGTTGCGGCAGTATTGGCTCTGGGTTGGTTATTAACCCGAAAGACCGCCATCGGCTTGTTCATTGAGTCGGTTGGAATCAATGCCAAATCAACTTATTACAGCGGCATCAACGAAAAAAACGTCAAATTGATAGCTTACACTTTCTGCGGGTTTTGTGGCGCGATTGCCGGCCTGATCCTCAGCTCCTATGTCCACAGTGCAGACGGGAATAACAATGGCCTGTACTATGAGTTGGATGCCATCCTGGCAGTCGTTATGGGCGGGACTTTGATGACGGGCGGACGATTCTCCATGCTTGCCAGCGCCATCGGCGCGGTGGTTATCTGGACCTTCACCGTAACGCTCTATAGCCTGGGTGTGAAGGCCAATGCCTTGTTAGCTGCCAAGGCAGTACTGGTCTTGATAGTCATTCTGCTCTACTCCGATTACACCAGCCGTTTGATCAAT
This sequence comes from Anaerolineaceae bacterium UBA700, assembly GCA_002298885.1. Next base: position 18,293 of record DBMK01000304.1, on the reverse strand, counting down.
CGATTATTCGAGCGAAGAGGTTCCAAGCATGATACAGCGAGCTAAGCTTTTCCTTTTGCAGCATGGTCCCCTGCTATTAACCTTTGCGGTCTTCCTCTTTGTTTACTTCATTGGCGGACAGCTGTATCCCACCATGCAGAAGCCACAGGTATTTTTCAATTTATTCATTAATGATGCCAGCTTGTTCCTTGTTTCAATTGGGATGACGCTGGTGATTCTCACTGGTGGGATTGATCTTTCGGTGGGAGGAATGATTGCTCTGGTCAGCACGGCTTCCGCAGCATTGCTTCGGGGCGGGATGAGCCCGTATATCGTCATTCCCCTGATGATTCTAATAGGGATCGCATTTGGGGCTCTCATGGGTTGGATTATCCATACGCTCAAAGTGCAGCCTTTTATTGCGACCTTGATGGGGCTTTTCTTCGCACGCGGCATGGCTTACATTATCAGTCTAACCTCGGTAAGCATTTCGGATGGGGTGTATAAGAGTCTGGCGTTGACACCGATTTATATCCCTTTCTTACCCAATGTGTATGTCTACCCTCCAACATTGGTTGCCCCCATCATGTTGCTGGTGGCGATTTACCTGAGCTTTTTCACACGCTTTGGTCGCACAATCTATGCCATGGGTAATAACGAACAATCCGCTCTCCTGATGGGCCTGGCTGTTCCTCGCACAAAAATTTTGGTGTATGCGTTCAGTGGCCTTTGTTCAGCTCTGGGTGGAATTGTCTTCAGCATGTCATTATTGGCAGGCTATGGACAGTTTGCAACAGGAATGGAGCTCGACTCCATTGCCGCTGTAGTAATAGGAGGAACTGCATTAACTGGCGGGGTCGGCAATGTCATTGGTACCTTGTTTGGAGTATTGATCCACGGTTCGATCGTGTCTATTCTCCAGTTTAATGGCACACTGAGCTCTTGGTGGACGAGAATCGGCGTTGGTGTGCTGACCTTGATCGCTATCGGAATTCAGAGCTTATTCTATATTCGAAAAAAGCACTCCTAAAGAAAATCCGAAGTGCGAAGTTACATTTTTAAAGTTGAAACCAGAGGATTTAAGAGGCCGTGTTAAAGAAAATTAAATCCTTGCCAGACCATCTTGTGTTCGTTAACCTGTTATCGATATCGGGAACGATAACGATAAATTTCTATCCGAAGATATATAGATTGCTGCCATGATCACAAATAAGCGCTCGACTATCAAAGAAGTTGCTAAAACTGCTGGTGTTTCCACTCAAACCGTTTCCCGTGTGATCAATGGCCGGCCGGATGTTTCACCTGAAACGCGCGGGCGTATCCAGCAGATCATCTCCGATATGAATTACCTACCCAGCGCGCTGGCACGCAGCCTGATCCAGCGGCGTAGTTACACCCTCGGCGTGGTCACAGCAGGCCTGAAATATATTGGCCCCTCCCGTACGTTAAATGGCATTACCAGCACAGCCGGGCAACTCAAATATTCCCTGCTCCTGGAAGAACAGCCTCATTTTGACATGGAAGATATCAATCCGCTTCTGCAGAATTTGCTTTCGCACCATGTGGATGGGATCGTCTGGGCGGTGCCTGAGATCGGTGATAATCACCGCTGGGTGGATGAGATCTTGCAGGATGTGCCGGTGCCGGTGGTCTTTCTTACGATGCAAGCACGCCCAGGAGTGACTACCATCTCTGTGGATAACTATGCCGGAGGCGTACTGGCTACCCGTCATCTGTTGGCGCAGGGATACCGCCATATCGGCCACATTTCAGGTCCTCTGGAATGGTGGGAAGCCCGGCAGCGTCGCCAGGCCTGGCAGGAAACATTGCAAGAGGCAGGGATAAAGGTGACGGATTTTTATTGGCGCGAGGGCAACTGGTCATCCTCCAGCGGAGAAGTTGCATTTGAGCAGTTGCTAGAATCCTACCCCCAGATGGATGCTGTCTTTGCCGCAAACGACCAGATGGCGCTTGCAGTAATGCATGTTGCCATGCGTCGCGGCATCTGCGTGCCGGAGGACCTGGCAGTGGTGGGATACGATAATTTTGCCGAATCCGCCTACTTTTGGCCTTCCCTGACCACCGTTAATTACAACCATTATGAGCTGGGCTGCCAGGCGGTCCGGGAAGTGGTCAAGCAGATTGAAGTAGCGCAGCGCAAGGAACAGGTAGAACCGCAGACCATCCTATTGTTGCCGGATCTGGTTCTGCGTGGCAGCAGTGTGAGGATTAAAGCTTAACCATCGAGCGGAAGACGGATACAGGAATAGCTTACGGAGGCTTTCATGATAGATATCAGCAAAAATGAAGTTTGGTTTGTTACCGGAAGCCAGCATCTCTACGGCGAAGCAACTCTCAAGAAAGTGGAGCAACATTCCCGAGAGATGGTGGAATGGTTGAACTGCTCTGGTATGTTGCCTGTGAAGCTGGTCTTCAAGCCAGTGGTTACCACGCCGGATAAGATCACCGCCCTCTGCCGGGATGCTAACAACGCCGCGGACTGCATAGGATTGGTGACGTGGATGCACACCTTTTCCCCGGCCAAGATGTGGATTGCCGGGTTGAATGCCTTGCATAAGCCGTTCCTGCACCTGCACACCCAGTACAACTGTGATCTGCCGTGGTCGGAGATTGACATGGATTTCATGAATCTAAACCAATCGGCCCACGGTGACCGGGAGTTCGGTTTCATTGGCAGCCGCATGCGCCTGGAGCGCAAAGTAGTGGTCGGCTTCTGGCAGGATGCGGACGTACTGTCTGGCCTTGCCTCCTGGATGCGGGCAGCTTGCGCGTGGCATGACCTACAGGGAGTACGCGTGGCCCGCTTCGGTGATAACATGCGCGAGGTGGCAGTGACCGAGGGCAATAAGGTTTCCGCACAGATTATGCTGGGCTTTTCGGTCAACGGTTACGGGATGGGCGAGTTGGTTAAATTCATCGAAGCCGTAACCGATGGCCAGATCGACCGTCTGGTGCAGGAATATGACGATACATATACCGTCGCTGCAGATTTACGCCCCAATGGCAGCCAGCGTGCCTCGCTGCGTGAATCCGCCCGGATTGAGTTGGGAATGCGCGCCTTTCTGGAGGAAGGCGGGTTTAAGGCGTTCACCACCACCTTTGAAGACCTGTTCGGGCTGAGGCAGCTTCCCGGCCTGGCTGTGCAACGCCTCATGGCGGATGGTTATGGCTTTGGGGCTGAAGGTGATTGGAAGACTTCTGCCCTGGTGCGGGCTATGAAAGTGATGGCTGCCGGTCTGGAAGGCGGTACTTCCTTTATGGAAGATTACACATACCATCTGGAACAGGGCAAAGCCAGAGTCCTCGGTGCGCATATGCTGGAAGTATGCGCCTCTCTGGCCGGGAAAAAGGCTTCTCTTGAGATGCACCCGCTTTCCATTGGAGGCAAGGATGATCCGGCCCGGCTTGTCTTCAGTGTCAAAGAAGGGCCTGCGTTGAATGCCACCCTGCTTGACATGGGTGACCGCTTCCGCATGGTGGTAAACGAAGTGGACGTGGTCGATCCGGATGCGCCGCTGGCCAAGCTGCCGGTGGCCAGCGCGGTCTGGCTGCCGCGTCCGAGCCTGCAGGTGGCCGCTGCCGCCTGGATCCTGGCTGGAGGGGCTCACCACACCGGGTTCAGCCAAGCTGTCAGCGCGGAGATGCTCGAGGATTTCGCCGGCATGGCCGGGATTGAGTTCCTGCTCATCGACAACGAGACCAAACTGACAGAGTTCAAAAAAGAGCTGCGCTGGAACGCCATGTACTATCATCTAGCAAATGGATGCTAATATTATTTGGTAGGTGACAATCGAATAGATTTTGGAAAAATTTAGGCCGCAATGCGGCCTAAAATTTTCCAAAATCCCCATTAAACCATGTACCTCGACGGCAGGTCGGGTACCTGGCGCAGCAGGTTGAACACGAACTGCTTCTGGCGCTCGCTCAGGCGGGCATACCAGAGCACAATAAAAAGTGACGCCAGCGCAATCACCCACATGGCAGGAATAAATCCGGATTTGCGTTGCATGTTTTCCTCCCCACTTTAATCGTACTGGTCCACCAGGCGGGCGGCGATCAGGCCCGAGGCGATGGTAGTCGGCACCCCGCCGCCGGGATGAGTCGACGAGCCGGCCAGGTACAGCCCCGCCACGCTCTTCGAGCGCGCCGCCGGCCGGAACACGGCCTGGGCCGGAAGATCCTGCTGAAAGCAATAGATCGCGCCTCCCGGCAGCAGCAGTCGCCGCTCGAAGTCCAGCGGGGTGGCGCAGTCGACCACGGTCAGGTGATCCTTCAGGCCTGGGATGGCGCTGCGCGACAGGTTGGCAATCGTGCGCTCGACGAAGCGCGGCTTTTCCTCGTCCCAACTGGCCGTCGCCAGGTTGTAGAAACCCTCGGGGATCAGGTTCAGGATGTGCTTCCCCTCCGGCGCCAGGCTCGGGTCGGTGTGCGTCGACCAGCAGATCAGGCCGAAATTATCGTAGGCCAGGTGCCCGGTCAGCGTATTGTTCCACCAATAATGGTTGATATCCTCCGGCGAGGCGGCGATCACGCTGTGGTGCGCCTCCAGGGGAGGCTCGTAATCCAGACCCACGTAGATCATCGGCACAGAGATGGAATACTTGTAGCTCTTGATGCCCCTGACCACCATCGCCGGCAGGTTTGCTTCCCCGATCAAGTTCAGGTAAAGCGTGCGAGCGTTGATGTCAGAAACGATCGCCTTGCACGAGATCTCGCTCCCGTCGGCCAGGGCTACCCCAACCATATGACTTCCCTGCAGCAGCACCCGGCTGACGCGTGCATTCAGGCGCACCTCCATCCCGCTGCGCTCACCACAGCGCTGCAGCGCCTCGGGGATCTTGATCATGCCGCCTCGCGGATAATAAATACCCACATGCTCGGTGTAAGGCACCATGCCGTACGGCCCTGGCACCAGCGCCGGAGGCAGCCCAAAATACAACGATTGGTAGCCCATGGTTTTGAGCACGGTCTCGTTCTTGAAATATTTTTGCAGGATATCCTGGTAGCTGGAGAGGAACACCGGCAAATACTTGAGGAAGCGCGGATTCTTCTGGGCCAGGCGGACCATATCGGTCAGCGTGCTGGCCGGTTCGATAAAGAAGGTATCCAGGGTCACCTGCATCAGGTCGTCGGCAAAGGCGACGAAATCGTGCCAGCGGCGGCCATCCTCCGGCGAAATGGCGGCGATGATCTCGCCCGTCTTGGCAACCGAGAGCGGGTAAGTGATGCGCTTGCCGTCCGGGAAGATGTACGACATGATCGGGTCGCAAGCGATCAGGTCCACCTCTTTCTGGAAGGTCGTGCCGAGCTGCTCGAAGACCCGCTCGATCGGCTGGATGATCTCGACGATCGAAGCGCCCACGTCGAAGTGATAGCCGTCTTTCTCGAAGGTGGAACAGCACCCGCCCACCCGGCCGCTCTGCTCCAACACCAGCACCTTGCGGCCGCTCTTGGCCAGCAGCGCCCCCGAGGATAACCCTCCCAGGCCTGCGCCAATTACAATTACGTCGTAATCAGGCATGTTTCCCTCCTACCAACCATTTGACCCCGCGCCGCCAGCCTATCTGGAAGCCTGGATTAATTATATGCATAATTGTTGACCAAAACACTAAAAGACTTATAAACCGGCGCCAGCATCGGCGCAGGTCAGGCCTCCCCGTTTGACCTTCTGGTATACTCGTATCGATTGGCTGGACGAGGACGCAGGTCCAACTCCCGACTACTGCCTGACCGACTTCTCCACTGACTGCCTTCCCCATGTCCCACCCTCCCCCCATCCGCACCTCAGACCCCGGCTCCTTCGCCCAACACACGATTCGCGAGCGCCTGCCGAAGATCGTCGAATCCGCCCTGAAGCAAAATGAAAACCTCAATTCTGTGCAGGAAAATTTACGCACCCTGCAGGCCGAGCTGAACCGGCCCGCGCCTGTCCGGCCCCTGTCCGGCTCCCAGCCCGATGCCGCCCAATGGAACGCTCAACTTGCGGCTTTTCCCGGCTCTCCCTGGCTGGACTTGCCTTTCTACTTTGCCGAGGCCTTCTTCTACCGGCGCCTGCTCGAAGCTGTGCGCTATTTCGACCCCGGCCCCACCCAGGGGCGCGACCCATTCCAGGCCGCCAAGGATGCCCAGGTCGAAAAGAACGCCGTCCACCTGGAACGCGTCCTTGAGGAAGTTTCGACTATGGCCGGCGACGAAATCCGCTGCGAGGCTCTGCTCTACGCTTGCCTGTGGGGCAACCGGGTGGACCTGAGCAACTTCTTCGGCGAATTCGACCCGCGCCACGGCCTGGAGAACAACCGCCTGGTCGTCGACCACGCCCGCCCCATCGCTGGCATGCTGGCAAAAGGCCTCTCCTCGCTGGCCTACGTCCTGGACAACGTGGGCGTCGAGCTGTATTTCGACCTGGGCCTGGTCGATTTTCTGTTAGCTCAGGGGTGGGTCGAGCAGGTGACCTTGCATTTGAAGGGGGTTCCCTTCTTCCTCTCCGACGCCATGCCCAAGGACGTGCTGGCCTCGCTGCGGGTCCTGCTCGCCTCTCCCAGCTCGCTCTGCCGGGATGCCGCCCGCCGCCTCGAAGGCGCTCTGGCCCAGGGCCGCCTCCAGCTCAACCCCGACCCGCTCTGGTCGAGCGGCCTCACCTATTTCGACGTTCCCTCCGAAATACGGCGCGTCCTCGCCGGCCCCAGTCTGGCCCTTTTCAAGGGGGACCTGAACTACCGCCGCCTGCTGGGCGACTATCACTGGGACCCCACCACTCCCATGCGGGACATATTGGGTTACCTGCCCTGTCCCACGGCCGTTCTGCGCACTCCCAAGAGCCAGGTTGTCGCCGGCCTGTCCTCCGCCCAGGTGCGCCTGCTGGACGAAACCGACCCGCACTGGCTCATCAACGGCGAGCACGGCATTCTTCAGTTAATTTGAATGCCACCGCCCTAAACCTGACCCCTCCCCTGGCCCCTCCCCTGAAGGGGAGGGGAGCAGCATCTTTCCTAGATTTTGGGCGAAATATCGCCCAAAAATCTCGGAATTAAGTATTTCCCCCTGGAGTTTGGCCTTTTTAAAATTCCGGCATTGACCTCACCCCCAACCCCCTCTACCACAGGCATGCTTCGCGATCCACGGGGTGGAGAGGGGGCTTTTTCTAAAAACCGAGAATTTTTAGCCGTCCGCATGCGGACGGCCAAAAATTCTCGGTTTTTAATCCCCCCGCCCCGATTTGAGGTTGTGAAAAAATCTTCTCAACCTTAAAGAAAGCCAGTAAGATAGGGGAAAAGGAGACAGGGCATGCAAAGACCGCTCATTGAGATGCCAGAAGAGACAGTCCAGCTAACAGGGAAGCCAGGAATTGGGAAACCCAGGATAGCGAAAGCGAACCGGCAGCAGGTAGAAATGAGGGTAGCAGCTCTGGATAGTCTGGTAGCGGAAGACCATAAAGTGCGGATTGTATGGGAGATGGTGGAGGGATATGACCTGAGCCGGTTTTACGAACGGGTGGAAGCCTTAGAAGGGGCAGCGGGCCGGCCAGCCATCGATCCGGCAATTCTGGTGGCATTATGGTTATATGCGACGACCGAGGGGGTTGGGAGCGCTCGAGAGTTGGGGCGATTATGTGAGGAGAATCTAGCTTACCAATGGATTCTGGGAGGGGTGAGTGTAAATTACCACACCCTGTCCGATTTTCGGGTGTTGTGTGAAAAAGAGTTGGATGAACTGCTGACGGAGAGTGTAGCAGCCTTGATGAGTGAAGGGGTTGTCAAGCTGGAGCGGACGGCACAGGACGGGGTGCGCGTGCGGGCGAATGCAGGGACGAGGAGTTTTCGGCGGCAGATGCGGTTAGAGATATTTTTGAAAGCGGCCCAGGAGCAAGTGGAGCAGTTGAAAGAGGCAGGGCAAAAAGAATTGGAGGACATGAGTGATCGGACCCGGGCAGCTCGCCAACGAGCGGCGCAAGAGCGGGTCAAGCGGGTGAAGAAAGCCTTGGAGGAGATTGAGGAAGTAAAGCAACAGAAAGCCAAAAATCACAAAAAGAAATCGCAACGCAAGGAAGAGCGAGCCTCAACCACCGATCCGGAAGCCCGGGCGATGACCATGCCGGATGGAGGATTACGACCGGCCTACAACGGCGAATTTGCAGTCGATGTAGAAAGCGGGATTGTGGTAGGCGTGGAAGCGACCAATCAGGTGGATCAAGGCCAAATGTGCCTCATGCTCGACCAGATCGAAAAACGCTATCAACGCAAGCCAAAAGAACATCTGGTGGATGGAGGGTTTGTTACCGTGCTGGATATCGAAGATACCTTCCAACGCCAGATCGATGTATATGCGCCTCTGCCCCAGCTTCGGCGTGCCAGACCCCCAGCAAAACCCTCACGGCAAGCCAATGGACCGGGAGTGTCGACTTGGAAAGAACGCATGCAAACCGAAGAGGCGAAGGCCATTTATAGGCAACGGGCTGCCAGCATCGAATGGGTCAATGCCCAGGCCCGCAACCGAGGCTTGCAGCAATTCTTGGTGCGGGGGATAAATAAGGTGCGCAGCATCCTGCTTTGGTTTGCTCTCACGCTCAATTTATGGGTGGTTGCCCGTTTGAAAAGAGAAAGGGTTTTGGCAATGATATAAAAAAAGTCCGGACCCGCCAACTAATTCCTGGCGGGTCCGGTTTATTTCTATTTTCTGCCTCGTTTTCCTTCGCTTCCTTTCCCCGGTTTCTCGATTCTTTCACAACCTCTTTTGGGGGCGGGGTTGNNTCGAAAAAGGCCAAACTCAAGGGGCCGGGGGGTTAGGTCTTCCTCCCCTAAATTCCCCGTAAAAATTTTTCCCAAATTGTCCGAATTGAATTGAACCAACGTATAATGATATAAATACACACTTAATTAATAGGGGGATTCTGAGGCGGCTTCACCACCTCAAAATCCCCTTATTGCTAAAGACCATTAAGGGTATGGACATGGACTACTTCACTGACATTCAAAAACCAACCCTGGTTCTCAATGAAGAACGAGCCCGGGCTAACATCGCTCGCATGGCGGAGAAAGCGCGTGCCAACGGAGTCCGTTTCCGTCCGCATTTCAAAACCCACCAATCTGCGGTCATCGGTGAATGGTTCTGGGCCGCCGGGGTTACCCAGATTGCCGTCTCCTCGGTAGACATGGCGGTCTACTTTGCCCTGCACGGCTGGGACGACATCACCATTGCCCTGCCGGTCAACCTGCGCCAGATCGAATCCCTCACCACTCTGGCCCGCACTATCCACCTCGGCTTGCTGGTCGAATCGGTCGAGAGCGCGGCCGTCCTGCGCCAGCGCCTGAGCGGCTTTGCCGACGTGTGGATCAAGGTGGACGTAGGCGCCCACCGCACCGGCCTGCCCTGGGACCACCCTGAGGCCGTGCGCGCCGTCATCGCCGAAGTGCAGCGCACTCCCAACCTGGCCCTGCGCGGCCTGCTCACCCACGCCGGGCACACCTACCAGGCCGGCTCACTGGCCGAGGTGGAACAGATCTACGCCCGCACCCGCCAGCGCCTCAACCTGCTGCGCAGCGCTGCCGGCTCCGGCGACCTGGAAATTTCGGTCGGCGACACCCCGGCCTGCAGCATCGTGCAGGATTTGAGCGGGGTTGACGAGATCCGCCCGGGCAACTTTATTTTCTACGACGCCGAACAGTTCTTGCTCGGCTCGTGCCCCTGGGATCAGGTCGCCGTGGCGGTTGCCTGCCCGGTGGTGGCGCTGCACCCCGAGCGCGAGGAAGCCGTCGTTTACGGCGGGGCCATCCACCTCTCAAAGGATTTTTTGACCTACGACAACCATCCGGCTTACGGCCTGGTCGCACTGCCGGAAAGCAACAACTGGGGGCCGATGATCCCCGGCGCCTATGTGCGTTCGCTCTCGCAGGAGCATGGCGTTCTGCATATCCCCGCCGAGCCTCTATCGCACCTGCTGGTCGGCGACCTGGTGTTCGTCGTCCCGGCTCATTCCTGCCTCACCGTCGCCGCCCTCGGCCGCTACCGCACCCTCGAAGGCCAGACGATCACCACCATGAATCTGGAAAAGTAAGAGGCGGTTGACTCTCATATTTCTTTAAGCTAATATGGAACTGCAGAGGATTGAAGATGGGAGGGCTCGTATCTTCGTAAGTTCCTTTTGGCAAATTCCTGTTTTCTAATTAAGAACTCCGCCAGCTATACCGACTCCCCAGGGACGGGTTTGCCAGCCAGATAGATCAGGGAGGAAAAAATGTTCCCCTCTAGAGCGATTCTGCTGGTTTCGTTAATTTCGCTTATCTTCGGGCCGCTCTACCCGGCCCAGTCCCAGTCAACCGGCCCGGCATTGGCACCCGACTCCCCCCTTGCGCCGGAGGCATACCCCATCCTGACCTGCCCGGTCACCGGCATCACCGGCGACCTGGCGGATTTACGCGGCATCCGGTTCACCGTGGCACAGAGCTTCACTGCAATTGAGGTGCGCCTTAGTGCCGCAACCGCCGGGAATTTCACCATCCTCGCCGAGCTGCGCAATTCAACCGGCTTCACCGGCCCTACCCTGGCAACTACTTCAACCTCGGGCCGCATCCCGCATTTCACTACCCAGCCGTACCTGCCGGTCACTTTCACTTTCAATCCGGTCGCGGTTTCCGGCACCCAGACCTACACGCTAAAGTTCAGCATCACCAGCGGTACCGGCTCGGTGTACTTTGAAACCGCAGGCATCGGCAATATGCCCTGCGCCAACGTGGAGGAAACCGAAGAAAACAATGTGGCCCTCCCAACCGTGCGCGGCGACCCGACCGGCTTCAAGGTGCTGGCTGCCAATCCATCCTCCTGGTCCATCTCCTCCGCCTGGACCGGCACGCCACCGCTCCTGGATGGCCAGGTTTCATCCGGCGAATGGGACCTGGGCAACAAGATCCCCTTCGAAAACGGCTTCCTGACCGTCCGCAACGACGCCTTTCGCCTGTACGTCCTGTTCGACGTGCTCTACGACCGGGTGAATGACACCGGGCAAAGCCCGGATTACATCCGGCTGGCGTTCGATAAGGACAAGAACGCCGCGATTACACCCAACGTTGACATCATGTACGGCAACCCCATCGGCACCGATAACCTGCGCTACCAATTTTTCCTGGGCGCCAATTCCTGGACGGGCGCCGAGCCGGTGACGCGCTCGGCCCGCGGGCACGGATTCGGCTGTTTCTTCGCCGACAGCACACTCTCGTTCACCTTTGTCAAGAAGTTCAGCTCCGCCTGCGCCCAGCATGTGGTCTGGGAGCTGGGCATTGACCTGAACGAGATCGGGGCCGCGCCGGGAGGAACGGTCAAAATGGGATTCCGGGTGGCCTCTCCATCGCCGGAATTCGTCAACGAAGTTCCACCCGGCTTCGGCGGTGATTTCTCGAACCTGATCACGGTCAGCCTGGCCCCTTCGGCCGTGATGTTTCCCGCGCCTGCTCCCGGCGCAGTTGTTTCTCTGGATGCCAGGCCGGTTGAGGTCACCCAGGCCATCCAGGACAGGGATAACTCCCTCCAGTTGGCCGCCAACAAGACCACCGTTGCCCGCGTGTACGTAAACGTGGCCGGGACGGCCTCCGCCCAGCCCTCCCTGGTCTGGCTATACGGCGCCCTGGGTGGCGCAGACCTGCCTGGATCTCCCCAGTTGCGCTACTTTATAGCCCCTACCAGCGTCAACCGCGCCACCACCAACAATACCGCCAACTTCACCTTGCCCAAGAGCTGGACCAGCGGGTCGGTGGCCTTTTCTGCCAGGGTGCGTGCCTTTACCGGAGCTGAGGACGCAAAAGCCGGCAGCACGCTCGTTTTTCGCAGCACCATGACCCCCAATTACTGGATCGTGCCGATCAACATCGGCTCCGCCTCCTCCCCCATCCTGGTCAACAACGCCGAGATTGCCAGCCAGGAGAGCTATTTGAGGGCCGTCTACCCCGTGCCCAACGTTAATTTCACTCAGAAGGACTGGTCTGTTGTCGGGCCGACCACAGTGAACGGGACGATCGACGCCCTGAACGACTATTACAGCAACATCGTAATGGCCTGGATACTGGGGTACCTGTTCATGGGCAGTCCCCCCTTCACTCTCCCCGACCAGGTCTACGGCTTCACCCCCTCCGGCGGCGGAATCTCCGACCCAACCTGGTACGGTGGATTGGGATACGTGGCCCGCGGTTACCTCGGCTCATCGCATGAAGGCACGATGTCCCACGAGATTAACCACAACCTCGACCGCTCGACCAACGGCACCTGGGGACGCCACGTGGGCGACCCGCGCACCACCGTCGACTCGGGGGGCAACGTTGTACCGGTCTACAACGGCAACTATGGCTGTGGGGCTGCCGGGCCCGATCCCAATTGGCCGGTTCCCGGCGACGATTCGATCTATCAGGTGGGTTTCGACACCCGCTCGGCCACCTTCGGCGCAGTCCCGGCCACCCATCCCGATTTCATGTCCTACTGCCAGGCCTCTAATCCCACAAAGTGGATTTCACCCTATCGCTGGAGCAACGAATTATCCACTTTCATCCGTCCGGCAAATGAAGTCATGCTCGATAAAATAGCCGCAGCTGCAATCCAGGATGTTTATTACGTCAGCGGGCACATCGACCGCAGCGGGACCGGCGGCCTCAAACCGGTCGTAACCCAGAAGGGCATCCCCACCACCTTGCCGCTGGATGGCAACGCCGCCATCCAGGTTCTGAATGGGAAAGGCGGCGTACTGGGTACCTTCTTCATGCAGGTCGTCTTCCCCCTGGACGAGGAGGAGCCGGTCGAGACCTTCATGTTCAACCTGCAGCTCCCGTTGCTGCAGGGGGCTCAAAAATTCGTGCTGCTCTACCAGGGCAAGCCGGTTGATGATATCGCCGCTTCGGCCAACCCGCCCACCGTCACCCTTACCTCTCCCAACGGCGGGGAGAATTGGACGGGCGGCATCCAGACCGTCACCTGGAGCGCAAACGATCTCGATAAGGATCCCTTGACGTTCTCCCTGCTGTACACCCCGGACGACGGGCAGCACTGGTACCCGGTTGCCGCTGGCCTCACCGGCACCAGCTTCAGCCTCGACGCGGCCAGCCTGCCCAGCGGCACTGCCGCCCGCATGCGCGTGATCGTCAGCGACGGCTTCTACACTGCCCAGGACGATTCGGACGGGACCTTCACGGTCGCCGCCAACCCGTTGACGGTGGTCATAACCTCGCCGGAGCCGAATTCTTTTTCGCCAGTCGAGGCCGGCGTCAACCTTGAAGGAAATGCAAACAGCCCGGATGACCCCGCAATCCCGGACGGTCAGTTTATCTGGAGCGAAGGCGCTACCAACCTGGGTTCGGGTCGTTCGGTGCACGTCCAGCTTCCACTGGGCACGCACGTCATTTCCCTGTTCGTGGCCGATTCGGCCGGCAACAGCCAGAGCGTTTCAGCCACCGTGTACGTAGGTCAGCGTATGCTGCTGCCAGTGATCAGGCGGTAAAGCGTTTATCTGTGTCCGGTGCTTCGCCAGGTGCGCACCAGCAACAGGCCAGACACAGCCGCCCCCACCAGCCCGATCACCACCCAGCCCAGGTTGCCCAGCACCTCGGTCAGCGCCTGCACCCGGTCGCTGAAGACCATGCCGGTGATCACGAACAGCAGCACCCAGAACAGCTCGCCGGCGATGTCCCAGGCCAGGAACCTGGGATAGGAATAGGCCGTGATCCCGCTCGAAAGGTTGATCCACGGCCCAAGCTGGATAACCAGCCAGCGGCTGAAAAAGATGCCCGGCCCGCCCCAGCGGGCCGCCATCGATTCTGCCGCATGGATGCGCTCCTCGCCCCCCAGCCATTTGCTCAGGCGGAACGCCAGGCGCCGCCCGCCCCACCGCCCGATCCAGTAGCCGATCTGGTCGCCCAGCACCGCCCCCGCGCACGACGCCGCGATCACCCAGCCCAGGCTCAGGTCGCCCAATTGCACGAACGAGCCAGCCGCAATCAGCAGGAAGGTGCCCGGCAGCGGGATTCCAGCCGAGCTGATCATGGTGACTCCGAACAGCACCGGCAGGCCATAGGCGGTCAGTGCCGCCAGCAGTTGATCGCCTATGCTCACGGCGCGGGTCCCCCCACAGTGGGGGTTGGGGTGGACGGCGTAGGTGTCGCCAGGCGGTACCGGCTGATTGCCTCCTCTAACACTGCGATTACGGCCTGGACGGGGCGCTGCTGGGCGCGGGCGATATCGACGATCGGGCGCCGGTCGACGTGCCCGGCCGGGAACCCGAGCGCCTGGTAAAGGATATGCCCCGGCACGTGGAACGAATGGGCGATGTAGGGCACGTTCATCCACGGCCGGATCCGCTCGTCAGCCCGCACCTGCGGCGCCGTTCGCACCGTGCGGATGCTGAATATCCCGATCAGCGCCAGCGAGGTCGCCAGCGCCAAAATCAACAGCCATCGCTGCCAGCGGAATTTACGGGTAGATTGCATTTACATGCCTGGTTACGATTCTAATTGTAATCCTGTAAAGGATTGTTAAAGACGGATCCACAAATTTCATAAATGGGAACGAATGAGCACGAAGTTATTTAAGAAAGAGAATCCACGAATTTCGCGAATTTTCACGAATAAATACGAATTTTCTTTTTTTGAAAAATTTCGTGCAAATTCGCGAAATTCGCGGATTCTTTATTAAAAATAATTCGCGCCCATTCGCTCCCATTCGCGTAATTCGTGGATTCATTTTTTCATCATTGACAAACGCAAATTCGTAGCTATAATATTCATATTATACAGGACGCTGTCCTGTATTTTTATAAGGTCTGCCTATGCCCTCCGACTCCACCAAGGTACTCAGCCACGTCATCGCCATCCTCGACTGTTTCTCGGTCGAGCAGCCGCTGTTGGGGGTGCGCGAGGCCGCCCGCCAGGCCGGCATATCCTCCAGCACGGCCGGGCGCCTGATGGCCGAAATGAAGGACGCCGGCATCCTCCAGCAGGACCCACAGACACGCGCCTATTCGCCCGGCTCGCGCATCCTTTCCTGGTCGTCTGTTTACCTCTCCCTGCTCAACATCCGCAGCGCCGCCCTGCCCTTCATGGAAGAGCTGCGCCGGCTCACCGGCGAAACGGTCACCCTCTACATCCTCGACGGCAACGACCGCCTGTGCGTGGAGCGCATGGAGAGTCAACATAACATCCGCATGGTTACCCGCGTTGGCAGCCGCCTGCCGCTCTATGCCGGCTCGGCCGGCAAGGCCATCCTGGCCTTCATGCCCGCCGAGTGGCGCGAGGAGTACCTGCGCAGCGTGGCCCTCAAGCCCCTCACCAGCCAGACCTACACCGACGCACAAGCCCTGCGCGCCGAGCTGGATAAAATCCACCGCGAAGGCTACGCCGCCAGCTTCGGCGAGTGGATCCTCGAGGCTTCCGGTGTTGCTGCGCCGGTCTTTGGCTCGGGCGGCGCCGTCCTGGGGGCGCTGTCCATCTCCGGCCCCGGCGCCCGTTTCACCGAAGAACGCATGCGCCAGTACGCCGCCGAAGCCGTGCGCGTCACCCGCGCCATCTCGCAATTGATGGGATGTTAACGAAGTAGTGATTTTTTGTCCATTCATGGTGGGACAAAAAATCACTACCCCCACTTTATTCAGGAATCGATCCGATGAACATTAAACACAAAATCGCCGCCAAACTCCCGGCTGCCCGCGAGCAGGCAGGTCGCCTGGTCAAAGAGCATGGCTCGTTCAAAATCGCCGACGTGACCGTCGAGCAGATCTACAGCGGCATCCGCGGCGTGCCGATCCAGATCAGCGACGTATCCTTCGTCGACCCCAAGGAGGGCATCCGCCTGCGCGGCTATTCCATCCCCGAGACGCTGGCCCTGCTGCCCAAGCCCGAGCGCTGCGAATACCCGCTGCTCGGCGGCCTGTATTACCTGCTGATGACCGGCGACATCCCCACCCCGGCCGAGGCCCAGGAAGTGGAGGTGGAGTGGAAGGTGCGTAACAACCTGCCGGACCACGTCTTCCAGGTGCTGCGCGCCATGCCCAAGTACACCCATCCCATGACCCTCTTCTCCCAGGCCATCCTGGCACTTCAGACCGAGTCGATTTTCGCCCGGCGCTATTATTACGGCATCGACAAGAAGGACTATTGGGACATTTACCTGCAGGACAGCCTCAACCTGACCGCCAAGCTGCCCACCATCGCCGCCAACATCTACAACCTCAAGTACCGCGACGGCATTTTCGTCCACCCCGACCCGAACCTGGATTGGGCCGCCAACTTTGCCTACATGATCGGCAAGGACGACGCCGCCTACCAAGACCTGTGCCGCCTGTTTTTGGTGCTGCACTCCGACCACGAAGGCGCCAACGTCAGCGCCCACGCCAGCCACCTGGTCGGCTCGGCCCTCTCCGACGTGTATTTCTCCTCCTCCGCCGGTATCGACGGCCTGGCCGGCCCGCTGCACGGCCTGGCCAACCAGGAGTGCCTGCGCTGGCTGCTGGAGGTGCGCCGCCACTTCGACGGCCTGCCCAACCGCGAGCAGCTCGAGGCCTACCTTACCGAGTCTTTGAACGCCGGCGACCTCATCCCCGGCTACGGCCACGCCGTGCTGCGCGTCACCGACCCGCGTTTCACTGCCCAGGCCGAGTTCGCCCAGAAATACCTGCCCGACGACGAGCTTTACCGGCTTGTGATGCTGGTCTACGAAACCCTGCCGCCCCTCCTGATCCAGCAGGGCAAGGCCAAGAATCCCTGGCCGAACGTCGACGCCATCAACGGCGCCCTGCAGTACCACTACGGCCTGAAGGAATTCGATTTTTACACCGTCGTCTTCGGCCTCAGCCGCATCCTCGGCCTGACCACCCACGTAACCTGGTCGCGCGCCCTGGGCAAGCCCATCGAGCGCCCCAAGTCGCTCACTACGGCCATTTTGGAGGGGATGTTGAAACAGGCGTAGCTTTATCAGACCATCCATTCAGCGGCTACGCTATAATTAAATCAAATCCCAAAAGGTCCAGGCCGCCATGCTCACAAAAGAAAAAGTTACGCTCACCAAAGAACAGGAAACGTTGCTCATTCCGCTCTTCTCCAAGGCCCAGAGCAGCCCGATATTCGAAGACGTAAAAGCCCGCCAGATCCTGGACGCCGTCCAGTACGATTTCGGCCAGCTCAAGGTCCCCCGCAAGACCGAAGTCACTCTGCGCATACGCGCCAAACAACTGGACGAATATACCCGCCAGTTTATCGCCGCCCACCCCAACGCCCTGGTCCTGCACCTCGGCTGCGGGCTCGACAGCCGCTGCGAGCGCGTCTCCCATCCTACCGCGCTGTGGATCGACCTGGATTTTCCGGACGTGATCGAGTTGCGCCGCAAGTTCTACCCCGAGAGCGCCAGCTATCACCTGATTGCCTCATCCGTCACGGATTTGAGTTGGATGGCGCGGGCGCCCGCGCAGGGCCGGCCGGTATTGGTGGTTGCCGAAGGGCTTTTGATGTATCTCAGCGAGGCGCAGGTGAAGGCGCTGATCTTGAAGTTGCGCGAGGTCTACCCGGGCTGCGAACTGGCCTGCGACGTTTTTAGCCAGTTCACCGCCGAGCGCGTGGGGGGACATCGATCGCTCAAGCAGACGGGCGCCCTCATCCAGTGGGGCATCGACGATGCGCACGAGATCGAGCAGTGGGCCACGGGCATCCGGCTGAAGGAAGAGTGGTATTTCAACCAGGCCGAAGAGGTGAGCCGGCTGGGGGCGGGCTATCGGCTGATGTTCCGCCTGGCCGGCATGTCGCAGATGGCGAACAAGGCGCACCGGATTTTGTATTACGCACTGTAAATACATTTCACCACAAAGACACGAAGCCACAAAGAACACAAAGAACACGAAGAACACGAAGAACACGAAGAANNAGGCCTTGGCCGGTTACGTACGTGACGACGCCGCTGCTCTTTTCGATCTCGTCACACACAACCTGCTGTCCATTGTGATGGCGCTCAATGGTTACTAACCGTCTGAAGACTCGACTCCCGTGAAGGGGATACGCCGTATGCTGCGAGTCACACAGTTGTAAGCGGTGACAAACAGCACATCCTGGCTGCACCGGATATAGAGACCCTTTGTGTCCTTCGTTTCTTNNCTAAACGCCTTCGGTCACGCTGATCTTTAAGTGCCACTCATAGGTGCCCCGCGCGGGCAGCACCGAACATTCGCCGCGCGCCTTCGCCACGTTCAGGTCATCGAAGGAGGCCGTGCACGGCTCCAGGAAGATGTTGTACAGGTCCTGGAAGCCGCCCTCGTTGGTCAGCACGCCCAGGTAGGGCACCTG
>DBMK01000341.1 GCA_002298885.1 Anaerolineaceae bacterium UBA700 | reverse complement strand
CGCAGGGCCTTGGCCTCGATCTGACGGATGCGCTCGCGGGTGACGTTGAAATAGCGGCTGACCTCTTCCAGGGTGTGGTCCTTGCCGTCGATCAGGCCGAAACGCAGCTCCAACACCTGGCGCTCGCGCTCCGAAAGCGCCGCCAGGGCGTTCTGCACCTGCTCGCGCAGCATCTCGCGGGCGGCGGCGTCCATCGGCTCCAGGGCTTCGTCGTCCTCAATAAAATCGCCTAACTGGCTGCTTTCCTCATCGCCAACGGGGCGCTCCAGCGAGACCGGCTCTTCGGCGGACTGCAGGATGCGCTGCACCTTGGCCGTGGCCCACGTCCAGCGGCGCTGGACCTCCGGGTCGAGCAGCGAGTTCTCGGCGCGCGAGCGCAAAATGGCCTGCACGTCTTCCTCGGTGACCATGCCCGATTCAAGAGCCAGCTCCTCGTGGGTGGGTTCGCGGCCGAGCTGCTGCACCAGCACGCGCTGGGTACGCAGCAGGCGGGTGATAGCCTCGAACAGGTGCACCGGGATGCGGATGGTGCGGGCCTGCTCGGCAATGTAGCGGCTGATCGATTGGCGGATCCACCAGGTGGCGTAGGTGCTGAATTTGAAGCCGCGGGTGGGGTCGAACTTGGTGACGGCGCGCAGCAGGCCCAGGTTGCCCTCCTGGATCAGGTCGAGGAAGGAAATGCCGCGCCCCAGGTAACGCTTGGCAATGCTCACCACCAGGCGCAGGTTGGCCCGGATGAGGGTCTGGTTGGCTTCGTCCGCCCGGCGGGTCACGGCCTCGACCTCCGCCTCGAGCTCGTGCTCGCTCGGCAGGTGGGACTCAAAAAACTCCTCGGGCGGGAGCTCGTTCTCCTGCTGGAGCAGGACGAGCAGTTTCTCGGCAACTTCAGAAGTCTGGAGGTAAAGGCAGATGAAAACGGTGAAGGCGTGGCGCACCAGCCCATCCCACAGGCTGTCCTTGCCCCAATCACCGTTGTCGAGGTACGAACGCAGGTACGACGGCACGTCCGCCTGCCACTGGCGGCGCAGCATCTGGGCTTCAGTGAGGATCAGGCCCAGGTCGGGGGCGCTTTCCTTGGTCAGGCGATGGGCGTCTTCCTGAAGGCGCTCCCAGGCCGTGCGCAGCTCAACCATGGTCTCGATATACAGGTTATGGTAGCGGTTGCGGTCGGCCCGACCGAGGTGCTTGCTCAGCTCCTGGACGCGCCGCTCGGCCTCGATGCGGGCTGCCAGGCGGAATTCGCTGTCGGCGTCCAGCAGGTGGATCTGTCCGATCTCCTTGAGGTACAGGCGCACCGGGTCTTCGGAAAGCTCGAGGGCGATGGTGGGGTCTTCGAGGATCTCCAGCGGGTCTTCAATGGGGATTTC
Source organism: Anaerolineaceae bacterium UBA700 (assembly GCA_002298885.1). The sequence goes on along the minus strand of DBMK01000341.1, from coordinate 3,237 downwards.
AACCCATTCTTCACCCGGCGTGATCAAAGCCTGCTCATCCGGCTCGTCCTTTTCCAAAATCTCATCGTCGATGGGGGATTGCTTCTCACCGTTAGCGCGGGGGCCGGCCGGCGCCTTGCCGTTGCGGGCTGCGGCAGATGACTTGGAAACCGGCGTCCGGACGCGGCGTTGGGCCTGGGCGGGGGTGGGGGCGGGACTCTTCTTTTGGCGTGTCGTCATGGGAATAATGATAACATATTATTCATTTTGCAAGGGTTGGGCGAGGGCGCGATCCAATTTATCGCGCGACTGCATGTACTGGATAAACAGCTCCTGGTAAGGCCCCAGGCTCATTTCCCCCTGCTGCTGCAGGTCTTCCTGCAGGAAACGCAACTGGTCGATTCCCTGATAAATGTGCTCGCTGCGCAGTTGTAACACGCAGCGCAGTAGCTCCTCACGCATGCGCTCCTGGGTGGGCTCCCCCTTCTCGAAGGGCTTTAGATATTCCTCGACCAGCGCCTGCAGGGCTGCGGTGATGTTGCGTTGGACGTACTGCAGCGGGTCGTCGTCCTCCTGCTCCAGGGATTGGAAGACCAGGCGGGCGAGCAGGTTGTGGTCGGTGTGCTCGAAATCCTGCTGCGAGAGGCGGCCAAGCCCGGCGTGCTGCAGCGACCGGTCGAGCAGGTAGAGCATGTCCGGCTGGCGCAGTAGCAGGCGCAGGCAGTACGCTTCGAGCTCGAAGGCCTTGTTCTGGGCCGATACGAGCGGCGCCGCCGCGCCCGCGCCCGGAGCGCCAGGGGAGCGCCGCGGCCGGCGGCGCTGGGACAGCACGCCCGAACCCGGTCCGACCAGGGCTCTTTCATCTATGCGCAGTAAACGCGCAAGGCGCTGGCGGTAATCCTCGCGCTCCACCCCATTCGGCACGTCCTCAATCAGCGGCAGCACCTGGGCCGCAATCTCGCTCTTGGCCTTAGGGTCGTCGACGTTGCGGCTGCGGGCCAGTGTGTCCATCACGTGAATAACGATGGGCTGGGCCGCTTCCAGGATCTTGCGCCATTCCTCCGGGTCACGCAGCACCACCTCGTCTGGGTCCATGCCCTCGGGGATGGTGGTAATGCGCACGTCGGCCTGCAGGCGCGCCTCGTGGCGCAGCAGTCCGCGCGGGTCGAAGACCAGCTCGTCGGCGTGGTCCATGGCCTGGCGAGCCAGCTCCAGGCCTCGCAGGGTGGCCTTTTCGCCGGCCGCGTCCGCGTCCAGGGCCAGCACGATGCGCCGGGTAAAGCGCTTGAGCGTACGCAGTTGGTCCTCGGTCAGAGCTGTGCCCATCGGCGAGACGGTGTTGGTGAACCCGGCCTGGTGCAGCACGATCACGTCCAGGTAGCCCTCGACGATCACCACCTGGTCCTGGGCGCGCACCGGCTTGCGCGCCTGGTCCAGGCCGTAGAGCAGGCGGCCCTTGTCGAACACCGGCGTCTGGGGCGAATTCAAGAACTTGGGGATATCGTCCGGGCGCAGGATGCGGGCGCCAAAACCGGCCATGTGCCCCGCCATGTTGCGGATGGGGAACATCACCCGGTGACGGAAGCGGTCGTAGACCCCGCCGCCTCCCTGGCGTTCGGTCACCAGCCCGGCGTCGATCAGCTCCTGCTGGGAGTAGCCCTTGCCCGAAAAATACTGCACGGCGGCCGTGTAGCTGTCCGGGGCGTAGCCCAGTCCAAACGTCTCGATCGTGGCGGGCTGCAGGCCGCGCCGCTGCAAAAAGGCCAGCGCCTCCTTACCCGCGCCGGTATTCAGCAGGTGGTGGCGGTAAAAATTGACCGCCTCCTCCAGCAAGGCGCGCAGGCGTGCGTGCTCCTCCTCCTCGGCCTGCTTTTCGGGCGTCGGTGGCTCGAGCACCACCCCGGCCTTCTGGGCCAGGTACTTGAGGGCGGTGGCAAAATCCCAGCCCTCTTTCTTCATCACGAATTTGAAGACATCCCCGCCCTCGTTGCACTGTCCAAAACAGCGCCAGGTGCCAGAATCGGGAAAGATCACGAAGGCCGGCGTGCGCGAGTTAGGGTGGAAGGGGCAAAAACCGGAATAGTTCTTGCCCGTCCGGCGCAGCTTGACCGTCTCCGAGACCAGCTCGACAATGTCAATGCGGGATTTGATTTCGTCAGTTACGGACATAGGGATAGTTAATTATAATCTTGCCCCGGTGAGGGTGCTATGCGAAAATTCAATGGAATATCGGAATTGTGCAGGCAATAGCCTCTTTAACAGGGCTATATATACCATAAATGGGTCTAATGCGCAAAAACTTGAAGCATACCCACATTATAGAATTAATGTTCTAGTTTGTCAATAGAATCAGACATCCGAAGTCTGGCAGACTTCGGATGTCTAACCTACCTACTCTGGTATATCGGTTTCTATTTTGACGTGATCACAAAATTAAACGACCCCAACAGCCCACTCGAGGTATCCTGGACGGTCATCACCATCTTGGGATCGAAAATCGAGTCAGAATCGTTTTGCTGGATACCCGGGAAATAGAGCTGGGTGGTCAAAATGGGTCCGTTGGGCGCCTGCACCTTGACGTGGATGTGCAGCGTGCGCCCCGGATACAGCCCAGGAACGATGGTCTCAAGCTGGTAACGCCCGGAGGCGTCGGTGTATTGGTGGCCGCGCAGGGTGTAGCCGGCGTTATCGTACTGGCCCTGGGCGTTGGCCTGCCAAAAATCGAGCAGGGCATTGGCGACCGGCTTGCAGTCCTGGGTCAGCACGTCGCCGCTCAACGACAGCGCGGTGCCGGTGACGCCGGGAGCCAGCAGCGAGGTTAGCGCCGGCGAGCCCGCCTTGAAGTAGGGCCCTTCCGTCTCGGCGGGAGTTAGCGCAGCCGGCGGGGTGCAGGCCGCTGCAGCGCCGGGTGGCACCAGCGTGGGCGCCTGGCTTGCGGCGGGCGAGGTGGGCAGCGGTTGGGAGGCCGCGGCAGTTGGCGTGGCTTGCGCCGCGGTCAAGGGTATCAGGTATTGGGCCTGTGCCGTAGGACTGGGCTGAGTCCCAATAGTCTGCGCAGCATTCGCTCCGCTGCAAGCGGCCAGCAATGCCGTTAGGACCAAAAATTCCGGGAGAATTCTCAGTTTGCGAATCATCATTTATACCTTTCCCCGGTATCATAACAAAGCTTTATGACAGGTAGATTAATAACTAAGTTTTTTTACCTTTTCTCATTGTGTTAGTCCAAAGTCACGTGCTTTTTCACCACAGAGACACGGA
>DBMK01000299.1 GCA_002298885.1 Anaerolineaceae bacterium UBA700 | reverse complement strand
AACTCAACTCTTTTTTCGTTATGTAAAAACGGGTTACTAGTCCTTCTTAAGGTAGTCCTCGAGCTGCAATTTCAGGAAAAGGCGCTCGCGCACTTCGCCGGGCAGGTCGGCCTGGGGGGCGGCTTTCTTGTATAACTCGAGGGTCTTGCGCAGGGTGTTTACGACGATACGACAGTCCTCGCAGCCCTCCAGGTGCTCTTCCAGGACGGCGCACAGCTCGGCCTGCAGCTCACCGTCGACGTAGTCGGAGATGCTGCCTAATATTTGCTTGCATTGGGGAGATGGCTCGTGCGTGCTCATCGGCGGGATTCCTCCGGAAGTTTTCCACCAAAATAAAGCGACAGGTCCTGGCGCAGGCGAAGGCGGGCGCGCAGCAAGCGGGTCTTGACGTTGTTCTCGCTCAAGCCCAGGGCTTCCGCCGTCTCCTGGATGGAGAGACCTTCGAGGTCGCGCATTACGAAAACCACGCGCAGGTTCGCCGGGAGCTGTTGGATGGCCTTATCCATGAAACGCCGGGCTTCCCCCGAAAGCAGCTCACCCTCCGGCAGGCAGCAGAAATCGACGATCTGCATGCCGTCGCTTTCGGGATCGGTATCCGAGCTGCCTTCGTCCACCGAAAGCGCCTGGGGCTTGCGCCGGCGGATGGCCATCAGCGCTTCGTTCACCGCTATGCGGTGCAGCCAGGTGGTGAGGCTGGAGCGGCCCTCGAACTCGGGCAGGGCGCGGTAGGCCTTGAGGTAGGTTTCCTGCAGCACGTCTTCGGCGTCCAATGCATTGCCGGTAATTTGCAGCGCCACCCGGTAGACTCGGTTGGAGGTCTCATCCACCAGACGGGCGAATGCCTCCTTGTTTCCGGCCTTCAGGGCAGCGAGTGATAACGTGGTATCCGTTTCAATCATTTAGATGCTTCCAGAATTTTAAAGTTACGGACGATCACAATACGGTTAATAATAGGATCATAGCGCAAATTAGCAGTTTTGAACAGGAGACCGTGCGCAGAATATATTCCCCGATCGTTCCTAGAGAGAATACATCCGAAGTCTTGCAGACTTCGGATGTCTGGATGGCCATCACTGGGGCAGGTCTGGGCTCGGTATGAGCGAGATGCGGGTGATTCACAGACCTGTCCCCACCGCGTAATACGTTTTTGCCGGGGCAGATCTACTAATCCCTGGTATTGAACGCCGGCGGACTGATTTTTTGCATGCAGCTCACGTCAACCCCTTGCGCCGAACCCTTCTGGATGAACTGGTCCTGAATCGACCAGCGGCAGGAAATTTCGCTGTAGTCCGAAAGCCAATGGCCCTGGTAAGGCTCGACCACCGACAGGCTGTTGGGGAACAGCTTATTGGCGCCGGCGACATTCTGGGGCGGATCCTGCGGATCGACCTGGCCATTGATGAACAGCACCGGCACCTGCGACCCGACCTGGGTCGCTTTGCCTTCGGGCATGACACCTACCGGGATATATTTGCAGGCGAGGGCGTGGTTCTGGGCCAGACTGGCGTACCAGCCGGCCAAATAGCTGCCCTGGCTCTGCCGGGCTACTTCGTCCGGTGAAAATGCGGCCCATTTCTCCCAACAGCGGATGACCCGCTCCATGAGCTGGTCGCCCCAATCGCCCGGGCCGTAGCGAATGTAATAATTGGTGATCCCCATCCATTCCTGTTTGGCATAGGCGAGGTGGATCAGGCGCGGCAGCTCAGCGGCGTTTTTCGCATCCAGCATGGTGACGCGCACGATCTCGGCAAAAAGGTCGCGGGTAAATGTGACACTGGCGGGCTGGCCGTCGCTCGGATTTTTAAAGTCCTGAGTGAACGGTTGTTGGGCGAGCTGCTCGAGCAGGGCGGAAAACTCAGCGCGCAGGTTCGGGTAGGCGGAATGGCAGGCTCGATCGGCGGCGCAGCGGTCGAACAACATGTCCAGCGCCTGCTGGCCATTTTTGGCCCACACTTCAAATGTGGGGACGTCGAGCAGGGACCCGCCGGAAACCACCGCTGTACGTACGTGATTTTCGTGCTGGCGCAGGTAGTATTGAACGGCAGTGGCGCCGTACGAGTGGCCGAAAAGGTTGATCTTGTCGTACCCCAACGCGGCGCGCACGTCGTCGAGGTCGTCCATGGCCACCGAAGTCGTGTAATAGCGCGGGTCCATGTCCAGCGATTTCATCATTTGGGGAACCCATTCGGCCAGTTTGGCATCGATTTGTTCGAGGGTCATACCCGAGAAATCTGGACCCGGCGGGATGCGCACGCTGTGCGAGCCGCCCGTGCCGCGCTGGTCCACGAAGACCAGGTCGTGGGTGCTGCTCAGCGAGCTTGAAAACTGGGCCGATTTGGCAGCGTCCTCGGTGGCGGCTCCGCCGGGACCTCCGGCCAGGTAGAAAATTGGATCGGGAACGCGGTCCGGACCGGTAGCCTTGATAACGGCAACGCGCAGGTCGATGCTGCGCCCGGCAGGCGCGTCGCGATTTTCAGGAACGCGCAACGTGCCGCACAGGGCGGCCGTGCTGCCCAGGGTGCAGGGTTGCAAGTCAATGGATGGCTTTGGGGTTGGCGAAGGAGTACCAGTAGGAACGACGGCCGGAGTCCCGGCACAACTGGCCAACAGGCATAGTACGAACAGGATAGACAGGCATTTCGCTATTTGCACTATTCCCTCCCTGGAAAAAATCCAAGTGCATTGATTAATAATTTAGTGGATTTATAACAATATTATAAACAAATTTGATTACAAATTCAGATTTGTTTTAAAGAATCTGTACAATGCAATCTGAATCCGGGCCTTTTCGTACGATCTGCCCAAATGCGACTCAAAAATTATTCAATTGAACACACGCTGGAATGCAATCGAATTGTCGAAAAAGAAAGCGTTAACACACCCCCGGGGAATGATTCTTATGCCCAGTCAAGGTCTGAATATCTATTTGTGTTGCAGATTACCGGCTGCCTCTCCCCCTCTATTTGAGGGGAAGAGGCAGCAGCATTGAAGCTATTTTTTCTTCAGCACCAACAAACCATTTGCCGTCTCAGCAACCTGGTACCCTGCCGGAACTGCATCCAAAACGCCTTCCTTTTTTTCTTTGGAGAAGAAATACAGGGTGGTTTTCTTGCCGCTGGATGTAACCCGGTCTTTTCCATGCAGGAAATAGGTAACACCTTTAGAGTTCTTGTGTGAATAAGCCATGGTTCTCTCCTTTTGATGCAGATTTTGAGATGTCTATATATCTGCTAAATAATACCATCTTTAGAGGTTCTTTGTGTAAATTAATGGGATTAATTCCAGGGCCAGATTTGCGCTTTTGACCTCACTCCCCGGCCCCCCTCTGCCACAGGCACCCTGACACCGCCCGCCAGGGCAGGCGTGCTTCGCGATCCACGGGGTGGAGACGGGGAGCGCGTAAGGAAAGATTCTTTTTAATCTAACCCATATCTTTCAAGTGAATAAGCATAGGCCAGGTTCAGCGGAAGGGTCCACCACAGGCCGACCGGGGAACGGGACAGGCGCTTGAGGATGCTGGCGGGCGAGTAGAACCGGCGATTCACGGCCCTGAAGCCCGTCAACAGCTCCTCGCGGCTCATTTGCCTGGGCTGGAAGACGACGTTAGAGCGGCTGTTATACTCTGTCCAATCGCGGCTCAGGATGCGCCCCTCTTCCTCGAGCCGGCGGAACAGGCGCGTGCCGGGGAATGGGGTGAGGATGTTGAAGGTAGCGTTCTGGATGCCAGTCTCCTCCAGGAAGCTGGACGTGTCGGCGAAGATGGATGGGGTATCGCTGTCGAAGCCGAACACAATCCCAGCCTGCACGGCAATGCCGTGGGCGTGGATGCGACGGATGATGGTGGAATAGTCCTCCACACGGTTAAAGCGCTTGTGTACTTCGTCCATGCTGGATTGCGAGATCGACTCGAGGCCCAGGAAGAGCTGCTTGCAGCCGCTGCGGGCGGCCAGCTCCAAAAATTCCGGATCCCGCCCGGCGTGGATGCTGGCCTGGCTGCTCCACCATTTATGATGTGGTGCGATAGCGCGGAAGAGGGCTTTGGCGTACTCCAGGTCGGCGGCGATGTTGTCGTCCCAAAAGATAATGATTTTTCCTCGGAACGAGGCAAATTCGGCGGCGACTTCGGCAACCGGACGCCGGCGCAGGCGGTTTTTGTACATCACCGAGAGGGTGCAGAAATCACATCTGTTCGGGCAGCCCCGGCTGGCAAACAGGACGCCGTTGGTGTGGTCCCGGCGGTGGAACAGGTCTTTACGCGCCTGCGGGACGTGCTCGAGAGAGGGAATAGCCTCCGGACTGTACACCTTGCGGTGCTGCCCTTTCTCAAAAGCCAGCAGGAATTCCTGCCACATACCCTCGGCCTCGCCGGCGAAAATCACATCGGCGTGGGCGGCGGCTTCGTCCGGGAGCAGGGTGACGTGCGGGCCGCCGAGGACCACCGGAATGCCCCGGGCGCGGAAAGCGCCGGCAATGCGGTAGGCGTGGGCGGCGCTGGGGGTATGAAAAGTGATGCCGACCAGGTCGGCCTGGGCGTTAAGGTCGACCGGAGCGGCCTCCTCGTCGACGTGTTTCACTTCCCAATGCGAAGGCGCCAGGGCGGCCAGGTAGGGCATGGTGATCTGCTGGAAGTTGAGGAAGCGCGAGCGGCGAATCTTGCGAATCTCGGGAGCCGAGGCAGTGATTAGAAGGAGTTTCATTTTTTACCAGTCTAAAGGATGTGTTTTCTGACAATAATAGCGATTTGCACCTCTCCTTCCCTGCCAATGACCATCAAAACCTACCAAAATCAGGTTTCAAAAGAGGGCATGGAAGAATTTCACCATTTACCCTCTCCCAGCCTCCCCCAAAATCCAAAGATCGGATTTTGGGGGAGGAGTTTATGGAGTGGGCAAAATTTTATTTTTAACCACGCCTTGAATCCCCTCGGCACGCGTATTATAGTATCTCCATTATGGAATCGTTGAATCCTGAAATCATGGCAGCCATCCGCCGCGCCCTGGAAGAGGATATCGGCGCCGGCGACGCTACTACGGACGGCATCGTGCCCGCCGAGGGCGTGCTGTCCGGGCAAATCATTGCCAAGCAGAGCGAAATCGCCGCCGATCTGGACGTGGCGGAGGCGGCTTTCCACATGCTCGATGACCGTAGCCCCGGCTGCCCTGAACAACAAGCGCAGCCGGGGCAGCCATTACCGTGAGGATTAAGTTGCCGAAGAGGGGGAGAGACTAATTCTAGGATTTTAAAATAACAAGGAGA
>DBMK01000261.1 GCA_002298885.1 Anaerolineaceae bacterium UBA700 | reverse complement strand
ATAAAAATTCAGGGTTGTTTTGGACAGCGAAGCCGCCCAAAACAACCCTGAATTTTTATTTGGGTATATTTTGCATCACCTGGTAAAGCAGGCGAGAGGTCTCGTCAAAATCCCCTTTATCCCAGGCATCACCGGCGAGGACGAGCAGCGATTCGATGGCTGCGTCGCGGGGTGATTCATCCCGGCGCAGGTAATCGGCAACAATGCCTTTTGCCCTCATCTGGTTGGCATCCGGCAGCCACACCTCTTGAAAATAAGCCGAAGGATCCAACGCTTGCTGATAGGCGCGCACCGTATCGAACAAACGAGCGGTCGAGATGACGTCTGCACTCAGGTCCGGATTGACGGGAAACGTGCGAAGGTAATTGTAGAAACGATCATCCAGGGCGCGCAGGGTGATGCCAAAATGGGCCTGGAGAGCCTTGTCGAAGGCCGCCGATTCATCTGCGCCGGGTACTGGGTGTATATCCCGGTAAAAACGATTGTAAGCATCCCAACCCCAGGCGTCGACCATGTATTCGACCAGCGAACCGGCCTCGAGATAGCCAATCTCGTGCTGCCAGGAATAAAAATTGGCCGCCAGGTTCGTCACCGGTATGTACAATCCGTTCTGGATTAACGTTGCAGCCCTCGGCAGTAAGGCCTCGCTGCGATAGTGTCCACCGGTCAGGTAAACCGCCAGTCCTTCCACCAGGATCAATGGCCGCAGTTCACCACCCATATCCCCGTCTACAATGTGGACCAATTCGTGGTGTAGCACCAGGTCGAGGTTTGTATCGAGATAATTCACCACCGGGACCGAGAAATAAATCTCATCTGTAGTGAACCCGCCCTGTCCGAGGACGCGCGGCAGCAAGTTAATATCGATTTTCTTGGCCAGGGTGTGTTTCAGCTCGTTTTCAACGAGCTGCATTTGACGATCAATCTCAGGCACAAGGGTGTCCAGATCCCGTTCTACGTTGGTCCCAGTGATGTAATGGATATTACAACAATCCGTCGTCACCTGATCCCAATGGTAAGGTGAATTGACCACTGCCGGGTGCAGCTCGACAGTCTGCTGCCAGGCTATTCCCGCCGGCTTGATCGAAAAGTAAAGGAAGTATTGGCCTGACTCCAGGCCATGCGTGTCCCAGGCCCACATCAAAATCGCCCGGTATTTATTTTCTGCGGTTAATTCAAAATTCGCCTTTCCAAGCACTTTCGACTGCGGGTTCGCGAGGCTGACCGTTACTTGCTGGTCCTTCAAGTCCGCGCCGGAGCCCGCATAAACCTCGAAACTCACCACATCGCCCGCCGATAAGGGTTGATCAGGATGAAGGCGCACAATAAAGTTTTCCGGCTGGGCCTGTAAATAATCGACCTGAAAAGGTGAAATGCCGGAAAAAAGTCGTGCCGCCAACACCAGGATGATGACCCAATTCGTCAAAGAAGGCATATCCCGATTATAACGATGGGTGTTTTAACATGCAAACCAGGATTATCGCAGGATTCTGCTCCAGCGGTTGTCATTCCATCCAAAAAAGACTAGAATCAGATCATGTTGTTCACTGGATCGGGCCCAAAAGAATGAGCGAGCCAGCCTCACCGTCTTCTCCGCACTGGAGTAATACCACGAAGTTGATCGTGGGCTTGACTCTGGCTGCCCTGATGGCCGTCTTGTTCATCAGCTTCCGCGCCATTTTTGGATTGGTGCTGGTCTCGTTTATCCTTTCCTACCTTATCAACCCAATCGTGGGACAGGTAAATAAGCTGACCCGCCTCCCCTGGCGGTTCGTAACCGGGATCATCTACCTGCTGATCGTTATTGCCCTGCTTAGCCTGCTGACCTGGGGCGGAATCACATTGGTCGAACAGATCCAGAACCTGGTGGCGTTCTTACAAACATCTCTGAACGACCTGCCAAACTTTATCTCCAATCTAATCGCGCAGCCCGTCTTAATCGGCCCGTTGAAGATCGATTTGACCCAAGTCAACGTGATCAGCGCAGTCAATACCATCTTAGGGGTGGTACAGCCACTGCTGGCCCAGGCCGGCACGCTGGTCGGAAACCTGGCATCAAGCGCGGCCAATATCATCGGGTGGATCTTTTTATCATTCCTGCTCTCCTATTTTATGGTTTCGGAGACTGCCGGATCGCCCGGGAGGTTGATCAATATTGGCATTCCCGGTTATAAAGAAGATACCAAACGCATGACCAGCGAGCTGGTGATCATCTGGAATGCATTCTTACGCGGCCAGTTGATCGTTTTTCTGATGGTTACTCTGGTCTATACGGTCCTGTTTTGGATCCTGGGATTGCATTATTATTTTGGCCTGGCGCTGATTGCCGGATTTGCGCGGTTTTTGCCTTACGTTGGCGGGATCATATCCTGGACGGCCAATGGATTGGTGGCCTTTTCACAAGGCGCCACCATTTTCGGGCTGGCATCGCAAGATTATGCATTGATGATCGTCATCATCGGTTGGTTTACGGATGCGATCATCGATAACCTGATATCCCCGCGCATCTTTTCTCATGCGCTTAAAATTCATCCTGCTGCAGTTTTAATTACAGCCCTGGTAATGTATAACGTGATGGGGATTATGGGCATGATCCTGGCTGCGCCGGTGCTGGCAACCTTGAAGCTGGTGATCGACTATACCACCCGCAAGATGCTCGACCAGGACCCGTGGGAGCACATGGAGCACATGGAACAGCCCCCGCCTATCGGTATCGAGCTGCAACAACGGGGCGTAAAAATTTGGAATTTCATTAAAAATATCTCCCGCCGATTTTCCGAATGGATGCGCCAGCAGAGAAATGCAGTCAGATTAATAATGCGGCGCTGAGCGCCGCATTATTACTTATGAAGGGAGATTCAGTATCAGGCTTTCAAAGCGGCCTTCAAACTGTCCAGGGCTTCAACCGGCGTCGGGTCGACACCATAGGCCATTGCCAGGTAAAAGGCCATATAATCACCGAAATGCAAGGTTGACCAGATGTGCGCCAGCGGGCTGGAACCTTTGGCATCGACTGCGTCCGTATTTAACCCGGCAATCATAAATCCCTGACGGGTCAAATTGGCGCGTAAATAATTGCGGGGATGGTCGGATGGCGAGCGCAAAAAGACGGTCACTGTGCGGGTCAAAACATCAATCGGATTTACCACACCTGCCAGTGTATTGTGATCCGCTTCAGGGATAAATTCGAATTGGGCCCAGGCCTTGGCCAGCTCGCTGATCGTCGATTTCCAGCGCCTGGCGACCGGGGCGAGGTAGCCGGAGCCTAAAACCGTAACCCAGCGGCCAAATAACTGTCCGGCTAGGCGCTTGGCCGGATTCTTAACCACCGGTACAGCCGGTTCGAGATCCAATTGCTGCAGGCGCATAACAGCCAGCGTTTCTGCAAGGTCCGAAGCTGGGTCAGGCAACAGTCCCAGACGTACCAGCGCTGCCATGAGCAGGCCAAAGGAAAAACCCACCGCAGCACGCGGCTGGCCCAAATGGGCAAACGTCCACACAGGCAATCCCTCCCGCTGCGCCAGGGTTGCCAGTTTGCCGTCCGTGGTAACCGCAAGCGTGCGGCATTTACGCTGCCGGGCCATTTCGTAAGCCGAGAGAGTCTCTTCAGTATTCCCCGAATGGGATGACGCAATGACGAGGGTGTGCGGGCCGTTTGCCCATGCGGGCAGTTCATAATCGCGATGGACGACGACCGGGACCGGGCTCAAGGGGGCTGCGTACCTTGCGAGAAGATCGGCCCCGATAGCAGATCCACCCATTCCGGCAATCAGTACGTTATGGATGTTGTGCATTTCCGGCAAGGGCAGTTCCAAACCAGACCGATATGCGCCTTCCAACTGGTCTGGCAGGCCTTGAATATGTCCGAGCATATCCATGCTATCCAATTGCTTGATCCGATCCAGATCATCCAGGTTCATCATATCTCCAGCTAATCAAGGTACCATCCAGGTTGTAAATTCTATGGATAGAGAATTCTCATTAATCGCAGTGACCCTGACCATTCCGGGCAACCCCTGGTTGGTCTGGTAGCATAGATAAGGGGTTGCCGGCAGAACGGTGAGCGGAATAGAGCTTGCGCTCAGGCTAAGTCCGGCGCAGTCCGCTTCAGAGGGAGTTTTATCACCATACAACGCCAATAATGCTCCGTTCAAAGGATGCAGAGCTATGGAATTGGGTTCGCTTTCTGAAAGGCCAAGATCGTCGGCTGAACCCAAATTCAGCTTGCCGCTGTCCAGGTCGACGGTCGTATTCAAAACAAGAAGAACTACGTCGTGAACGGAGATCACGGAGGTGGGTGTTACCGTCAAGGCGACCAACTGGGCAGGTGTACTGATGTCGATAACTTCGATGCGCACCCAGAAAGGGGCATCGCCTTTTGGACCCAGGCCGAACAATGTACCGGAACCGTTGCGCAATTTCCAATTACTTTGGTGGATACCGGGAGCAGTGGGGGCGGTCATGTCGATGGAAATATCGACCGATTGGCCGCTGGCAACCTGTGCAGCGATCCGTTGGGCGGACGTTGAGGCAAAATTCTCCCCGGAAAACCAGGCGACGGCAAATTCATTCGTCCACGGGCAAGAACCGAAGTTGACCAGGCGCCAGGTCTTTGTGAAGGATTCACCCGGCTTAAAAGAAGTCCCGTCTGGAACGGAGATGTCGATATAGGGCTTTCCGGCTGCAGCGCGCAGGCAGGGAATGGACGGCGTCTCTGGTTTGGAAGCCGCCGTAATTTCGGCGGTCGGGGAGGGAGTAAAACGGGTTACCAGGGTAGGTGGCGTCGGCGAGGGAGAAAAGGAAGCTGCTTGAGTTTGGGTCGGTATAAGGGTACTTGCAGAGGTCTGGGTCAAACCAGCGGAAACTGTTTGATAAATGCCTGTTGGATCAGGAAGATCGGTCGATTTGGATGAAATTGGTATGCTGCACCCCGCCAATATTATCAAACACAGCAACAATATTTTTACGATCGCCTGTTTGATCATTAATGATTTCAGTCCGCCCCTATTCTACACCCAATCGGCGTGGAAAAAGCTATCATTTGCTTAACGGTTTTTTTTTAAAGTTTGCCGTTTACAGTATACGATTTACAGTGAAAGGCGTATCCACGAATTACCCCAATGGTTACAAATGAACACTAATAGTTTTTAAAAGGTTTCAATCGTGTTCATTCGCTTCAATTGGCGTAATACGTGGACTAGATACACATGTCACGCTTCACGTTTCACGAATTTCCTCTGCGAGGCGGAACTCTTCAGGAGTGTTAAGGTTCATAAACGAGCGAAAAGAGGGATCAAAAACAGCAATGGCATCCACATCCATTTCATAAAGTTTGACCTCTTGCAACCAGGTGGAAATTTTTAGGACTCCCGAATCTAGGTGTTTTCGGATGATTGGCAGGCATGTTTCTACGCGATATACGGCGTGGAGAGGTTCCAAGCCGCGGGGAGAGCGAGGGATTACTGCATCTGCATCCTCTTGAATGAGCAGGTCGTGCTGTGCGGCTAACAAAGCAGGGTTAATGAACGGCATATCGCAGGCGACGACTGCAACAAGCGGGTGCCGGACAACCGACAGAGCCGTAAGCAGTCCACCCAGTGCGCCTTTCCCCGGAAGGACATCCGTGAAAACGGGGATTCCCAGGAATTGGAATTCACCAGGCTCGTTGGCCGTGATGAACAATTCAATGGAGAGCGTAGAAAGTCGGGAAACAACTCGTTCGATCAACGGCTGTCCCTGGAAAAGCATGATTGCCTTATTCTGACCCATGCGGCGTGACTCGCCGCCAGCCTGGACTCCAATACCCCAGTTCATCGTATATAATTATAAGAGAAGAAACTGGATATTCAAACAGGCCAAAGGCTATACAACAACGCATAAGCTCATTACAATTGAATATCTATGAACGCTATGAAAAGAACCATCCGGTGGGGTTGGTGACATTGCTAGGGGGTTCCAATGGAAAACATTGTCCCTAAAATAGAAAAATTGCTGGATAACTACAACATGGACGAAGAACAGGGCAACATGCAGACCGCGCTCGAAGCTGCCGAGCAGGATCTAAAACAGGCGCTCCAATTTGGTGTCCAGGAGCAGATTGCCCTGTCTCAAGCGCGCTACGCTGGCCTGCTGGAGGGATTCGGGCGGTACGCAGAAGCCCAGGCCCTGGCTGAAGAAGTGTTGACCAAAGAACCGGCAAACCACATTGCCATTCAGGCATACCTGGTCATCGGCAAATGTGCAGTTGAGACCGATAGCCTCGAGAAGGCCGAAGAGGCTTATCAGCGCGCGGCAGATTTGAGCCGCATATTGAACGACCGAAAAAGCCTGATCATGACCTTTTACCACCAGGCCGGCCTTGTTTACCTGGTGCGCGGGCAATTCGGCCCGGCCCTCTCGATGATCGAAAACGCCAGCCTGCTCTTGCAGGAAACTAATGAGCTTTTTTGGGGGATCCCTTTCTTGCGGGCAATGATCTACCAGATCCTTGGAAATCGCCGTAAGGTACGGCAATTCCTAGACGAGCTGCTGCCGATGGTTAAACCTGCCACCCGTATCGCAGGAGCATATTATTTGATCTGGGGTAGCCTGGCGTTGGACGAAGAGCAGGTCGAAAAAGCCGAAGAATACCTCGACCTGGCGCTGCGTATTGCCAACTTGAGCGGGGCGCCGGACTTAAGCATCTGGACGCGGCTGGAATTGAGCCGCTTTCACCGGGCAAAATCGGATGCGTCTGCCGCTTGTGCCTGGGCCGAGGATGCGCTGCGTTACGCCTACAGGATCGGCGGCACCCTGCTGCGCGGCCAATCGCACCTCGAGCTGGCCAAGTCGATCTGGCTTTCCGGCGATTTCAAGGGCGCCGAAAACCACCTACTCGAAGCCAGGAAATGCTTCAGCAGCCTGCAGGCAAACTACGAGCTGGCCAATACCGTGTTTATCCTGGCAGCATTGTACAAGCAGCAAGATAATGAAAATGCCGACGAAGTGTGGATTGAAGCGTCTACTTTGATATTCAAAGGCGGCTATGCCTTTATCCTGGAACGCGAGCGCAGCCGCGCTTTTCCGCTGATTGCCAGCCATTTGCGCAGCCGTAACCTTAAAGCCCGCCAGGCCGCCGAAAACCTGGTCCAGCACCTGGCAAAAGTTTCGCCGCCCCCGCTGCGCATATACGGATTGGGCCAATTTTTGGTTTGGCAGGGCCAGCGCCGGATCGAAGACCAGGGCTGGCAACGGCGAAAGGCAGGTGAGTTGTTCCGCTACTTACTGCTCAAGCCGAACCATTCGGCTGGGCGGGACGAAATCCTGGAAGATCTGTGGAGTGAGCATAATCCCGAAAACGCGCAGGATCTCTTCCACCAGGCGACTTCAACCTTGCGCCACATCTTGGAGCCCGATCTTCCCGAAAAATTCCCCTCGCGTTACCTTTCAGTCGAAGGCGAGCGCGTCTATTTGAATTTGCCCGCCGGCTCGCAGGTCGATTTCGAGCAGTTCGAGCGCATGCTGCGCAGCGCGATCCAGACCCATAATGTCGAGAATCTGAACAGGGCCCTCTCGCAGTACATCGACGACCTCTTCCCAATGGACCGCTATCGGGATTGGAGCACGCGCCAGCGCGAAAACCTGGCCGAGCTGCGCCTGAGCGGAATCCTGGCGCTGGGGCAGGTTTACCTGAAACAAGAAAAAACCCTGGAAGCGCTGGACTGCGCCCGGCGAGTGCTGCGCATCGATTCCTGGAATGAGGATGCTGCCCTGCTGGGCATGAAGGCCTGCGTCATCTTGCGCGACATTCCCCGCGCCTTGCGCTTTTACCTTGAAATTGAGAAAGTGCTTAAGAACGACCTGGCAATAGCGCCGCGGGCGGACCTGCGCTCGCTCGCCGATCAAATCCGCAAAGCCTAATCCCTGTTCATTTCCCCGCACAATCCAATTTGATCCGCTCCAAAATTCGTCAGAAAGCGGATGTATTAATATAAAAACGCGTCTCCGCACTTGAACGCGGAGAGGTTTTGAACGTTATGGGTGAAAGGAGGTTTCTATGAGCCCTAAAAAGGACACGCAAATAGTTGCCGAGAGCGGCACAAATACCGGCTTTACAAAAGCAGAAAAAGATGCAATGAAGCAGCGCGCCAAAGAGGTGAAGACGTCGGCGCGCCGTGGTTCGCGGGTGGACGAGGCGGAGTTGGAAAGCGAAGTGCTTGCCAAGATCTCTGAGTCATCGGAATCGGATCGCGCCATGGCCATGCGGCTCCACGTAGTCATTAAAGCCAGCGTACCAAGCCTCGCACCGAGGCTCTGGTACGGAATGCCCGCGTTTTACAAGGACGGTAAGCTCATTTGCTTCTTCCAGAGTGCGCAGAATTTCAAAACGAGGTATACGACATTTGGCTTCAGCGACAATGCGAACCTCGACGAAGGCCACTTTTGGCTGGTCGCCTATGCGCTAAAGAATCTGACCGCCGCCGAAGAGGCAAAAATTGTCGCCCTCGTGAAGAAGGCGGTGAGTTGAGGACCGATGTCAGTAATTTGTCAGAATGGAGATATATAGTAATCGTGAGAATACACAGATGCGCAAAAAGTACACTTTCCTGCTCACGATTCTCCCGGCTGAAAGTAACACCATCCCAGTTAAAGGCCGGATTGAAGTGATTGCAACAGGCAAAACAGAGATATTTACCAGCCTGGAAGAGCTGCGCTCGATCATCGAAAATTCAATCCAACTGAAAGCTGACGCGATCATCCCTGTGCCGGCCGGCACCGAACAACAAGGCTAAATCGTATAGAGGTATTCCATAATAATTAGCATCGTTCTGGCAGGGGGCAACACGCCAGAACGATGCTAATTATTTTTTACCCAAAAAATGGCTATTTTTTCGCAGACGGCGTATTCAACAGCCTGACCAGCTCCATAAATTCATCCCATTCTTCCTGAAAGAAATGGACTGTGACGTTGTTCAATTCCAGAAAATAGGTTGTCTCGCCGTCCGGCTCTTCGGCCAGGTAGGCACCGTAATTTTCTGTCTCGGCAAGCGTTTCGGTTTTGGGCTCAAGCGAATCACTCATGGCATTACCTCCGGGTTTTTCTAATTATCCCACAGAATTATATTTGGAGGTGCCTTTTGAAAAAAACCTCACTCGCATTGAACCAATCCGGCGTTAATCACTCAAAATTATAACGGTTATTGACAGAAGGTTTGCGATATGTTATATTTCCAGCCAATGAAACGAACCTGCACGTATCTGAATCACCATCGATTTTATTCCCCAGCCTGACCGAGGAAGTCTGGTTCGTTTTACGTCTCGAAACCATCAGCCCCCGGCCAACCGGGGGAATATTTTTTTCGAGGAGAACCATGCTTAAGCTATATACTCCTGAAAATGCCCGCGCCACCTTACTCAAGCGCATCCCTCTAGATGATCTTGCTATCCCGCCTGTGCTGCAGGAGAATATCACCAGAATATTCGGAGCAGCCCTCACTCCGGCACAGGCGGTCGACGTGATACTCACCGACGTGCGAAAAAACGGAGACGAGGCACTGCGGAAATGGTCGGAGAAGCTGGATGGCCAATCGGGAGGAGTATTTCGCGTCGCAACGAACGAATTGGAGCAGTCTCTGTCCCAGCTCTCCCCGGCTGATCTGGCAGCCTTCAAACTGGCCGAAGAGCGGGTGCGACGCTTCCACCAATCTCAGCCGCTTTCCTCGTGGATCACCCAATCCTTGGGCGGCACACTGGGCCAACTGGTGCGCCCGATCCGGCGAGTGGGCATTTATATCCCTGCCGGCAGCGCGCCGCTGCCTTCCAGCGTATTTATGACGGCCATCCCGGCCCAGGTTGCCGGAGTGCAAGAAATCGTGCTGATGGCTCCGCCGCAGCGCGACAGCGGAAAAATCTCACCAACCATCCTGGCTGCTGCCGCTCTGCTTGGGATCAACGAAGTATATGCCCTGGGCGGAGCCCAGGCAATCGCCGCCCTGGCCTACGGCACGCAGGGAATCCGGCCGGTGGATAAAATATTTGGGCCGGGCAACCTGTTCGTGACCCTGGCCAAGCGTCAGGTTTACGGCCTGGTCGGAATCGACAGCCTGGCCGGCCCGACCGAGACCGTCGTCATCGCCGACGAAAGTGCCCGCCCGGAATGGGTTGCCGCCGATTTGCTTGCGCAGGCCGAGCACGACATGTTGGCTGCGGCGATCCTGCTGACACCGTCAGCAGGCCTGATTGAAGCCGTCCAGGTCGAAATCGAAAGCCAATTGGCCGTCCGCGGTCGCGCCAATATCATTCGGGCCTCGCTCGAAAACCGCAGCGGCGCCGTTCTCACCCGCAACCTCGAAGAGGCGGTGGAGCTGGCAAATCTGTATGCGCCCGAGCATTTGTGCCTGGCGGTCAGCGATCCCTGGCGCTGGGTCGACCAGGTCCAGGCTGCTGGGGGAATTTTCCTCGGGGAGCATTCCTTCGAGGTGCTGGGTGATTATGTTGCCGGTCCCAGCCACGTCATGCCCACCGGCGGCTCGGCCCGATTTGCCTCGCCGCTGAACGTGCTTGATTTCGTCCACATCGTCAGCCTGATCGCCCTCGATCCGGCAACGACAAAGCAAATTGCCCCGGCCGCGGCCGTCATCGCCCGCGCCGAGGGCCTGGACGCCCACGCCAACGCGGCCGAGGCCCGCCTATGAAACCCGCTGCCCGCATCGCTCAATTTCCGGCTTACACCCCGATCGAGCCGTTCGAAGTCCTTTCGCAACGCCTGGGACTGCCTGTCGAACGGATCGTCAAGCTGGACGCCAACGAGAATCCTTATGGTATGTCACCCAAAGCACGCCAGGCGCTGGCAGACCTGGATTTCCCGCACATTTATCCCGATCCGGAGAGCCGGGCCTTGCGCAGCGCCCTGGCAAGTTTCACCAGCCTGCCGGCCGAGCGCCTTGTGGCCGGCGCCGGGGCCGACGAGCTGATCGACCTGGTTCTGCGAGTTACCCTCGAAAACGGCGACTGCGTGCTCAACTTCCCGCCGACATTCGGCATGTACCCATTCGACACCTATCTTAACAGCGGACAGGTTATCGAGGTGCCGCGCCGCGGCGATTTTTCACTCGATTTGCAGAGCCTGGTCAAAGCTGTCGAGAGGCATGCCCCCAAATTACTGTTCATCACCACGCCCAATAACCCGGACGGCAGCCTGCCGGATGCGGACACGATTCGGGCGATCCTCGACCTCCCGCTGTTGGTCGTGGTCGACGAAGCCTACATCGAGTTCAGCGAGGACTCGGGCAGGCTTGGCGAAAGGAGAACGCTGCTGCCGTGGGTTATGCAGCGCGAAAACCTGGTTGTGCTGCGCACGTTCAGCAAATGGGCCGGCCTGGCCGGCCTGCGGGTAGGTTACGGAGCCTTCCCGGAATGGTTGCTGCCGGCGCTATGGAAGGCAAAACAGCCCTACAACGTAAACGTGGCTGCCAGCGCGGCGGCCATTGCATCGCTGAACGACCTGGATTTTCTGGCGGGAAACGTCGAAAAGCTGCGCCAGGAACGTCATCGGCTATACGCAGAGCTGCAATCCATTCCTCAGCTGCACCCATTCCCTTCACAGGCCAATTTCATCCTATGCCGGGTAGAAGATCTGCCTGCGCTCGAATTAAAACAAAAACTGGCCGAGAAGGGTATCCTAGTGCGTTATTACAGCACGCCCCTGCTTCAAAATTACATTCGCATTTCGGTGGGCCGTCCCGGGCACACGGATGCGCTCATTACTGAATTGAAAGAGCTGGCTTCAGCCGGGAGGTTTTTATGAAAATCGCCTTCCTCATTTACGAAGGAATGACAGCCCTGGATTTTGTCGGGGTTTACGACCCGCTGACGCGTCTGAAAACCATGGGTTTCGCACCTGACCTGTGCTGGGACCTGGCAGCCTGGAAAGCGGATGTACGCGATACGTCAGGGCTGGCGTTCACCCCTGACGCCATCCGGCCTTCCCTGGCGGATTACGACCTGGTGGTGGTGCCAGGTGGCAAGGGCAACCGGGAATTGATGAAGAATCCCGAATTCACCGCCTGGCTGGCCTCGGCAAACCAGGCAAAGCAGGTCGCCTCCGTCTGCACCGGTTCGCTGCTGCTGGCGGCGGCGGGGCTTCTGGAAGGAAAATTTGCAGCCACTCACCCTGCGGCGCGGGAGGAATTGAAAGCTTTGGGCGTAAACGTCGTCGAAGCGCGCCTGGTGGAGGACGGCAGCATCCTGACTGCTGGTGGCGTGACCGCGGCGATAGATCTTGGACTTTCGCTGTGCCGGCAAATCGCCGGCAGCGAGGCCGCCGAGTCGATCCGCAAACAGATGGATTATCCCCAGCCCATCCCGGCGCGATGGACCCAGGCTTCACCAACCTTGCCCGGCGCCCGGACGAGCCAGGTGCTGCGCCAAACAGGCGAAACGTGGGTTGAGATTTCGCTCAGCCTGGACGGCGCCGGACACCACACAATCGAGAGCGGGGTGCCCTTCCTGGACCACATGCTGACCCAGGTGGCAGTCCACGGCCTGTTTGACCTTGCCATTTCGGCGCGCGGCGACCTGGAAATAGATCCCCACCATACCGTTGAGGACGTAGCCCTGGCGCTTGGGCAGGCCTTTGCCGAGGCCCTGGGCGACCGGGCCGGAATCGTGCGCATTGCCTCGTTCGAAGTGCCGATGGACGAGAGCCTGGCGCGGGTGACGCTGGATTTTTCCGGCCGTCCGTATGCCGTCTTCGAGGGGCAATGGCATGCCCCGGTGGTCGGCGGGATACCGTCTTCCCTCTTCGCCCATTTCCTGGAGAGCTTCGCCTCCCAAGCCCGCTGCAACCTGCATGCAAGCATTTTGTACGGGCGAGACGATCACCACCAGGCCGAAGCAGTGTTTAAGGCCCTGGGCCGGGCCCTGGATGCGGCAACGCGGATTGATCCGCGCCGCGGCGGAAAAATCCCTTCAAGCAAAGGCGTTTTAGAGTGAGGCTGCCGTGGAAAATGCCCTGCTGATTGACGCCGGAACCGGCAACCTGCACTCCGTCCACAACGCCCTGCTATCCCTGGGATATTCCATCCGGGTCACCAGCGATCCGAAAGATCTGGCAGTACCCCGGCGGTTAATTTTGCCGGGAGTCGGTGCGTTTGGTAAATTTATGGAAGGGATGAACGAGCGCGGCCTGGTTGAGTCCGTTAAAGCAGCCGTGCGCCGTGGCGACCCCGTGCTGGGAATATGCGTGGGCATGCAGGCTCTATTCGATTACAGCGAAGAAATGGGCCGCTACGACGGCCTGGGCTTGTTGCCCGGCGGTGTAGTCCGTTTCTCGAACGAAATGGGGCTCAAAATACCCCAAACCGGCTGGAACCAGATCTGGCCTATCCAACCTTCGCCCCTTTTGGAGGAAATTCAACCGGGGGCTTACGCTTATTTTAATCATTCCTACTACTGCTCGCCTTCAAATCCAAAAGACGTCGCCGCATCGACGGATTATGGAATTTCGTTTGCCAGCATAGTACAGTGCGACTCTCTGTACGCCGTACAATTCCATCCAGAAAAAAGTCAGCGAGTAGGACTGCAGATTTTAAAGAACTTTATGGAAATTTGATTATGGAAAGTTTCAATATATTCCCGGCGATCGATTTACGCCAGGGACAGGTGGTGCGCCTGATGGAAGGCGATCCACAAAAACAAACAGTTTACAGCCCGGATCCATCAGAAACAGCTCAACACTGGTTGAACGCTGGCGCTAAATGGCTGCATGTCGTCAATCTCGACGGCGCCTTCAATCAACCGGATTTGGTCAGCCGGCAAGCGCTAGAAAGTATTATGACGGAAGCACAAAAAATGAAAGCCAGCGTGCAGTTCGGAGGCGGCTTGCGCACTTTAGAGGCTGCTGAAGCAATGCTTTCCAATGGAGTACAGCGAGTAATATTAGGCACGCTGGCAATCGAAGATGCCGGAGCTATCCCCACCCTCATTCACCGCTGGAGCGCTGAGCGCTTAGTCGTCAGCCTGGATGTACGGGATGGCGTCGTCCAGACACATGGCTGGAAAAATGAAGCCATGCTCTCCGCGCTCGACCTGGCGCGCACACTGGCCGATCGAGGCTTACGTTGGTTGATCGTTACCGACGTCAACCGCGACGGCATGCAGCAGGGCCTGAATATCGAGCTGACCCGTCAGGTGCAGGCAGCTTCCGGCTTGAACGTGATCGCAGCCGGAGGCGTTGCTGGGGAAGTAGATATTTTCGCAGCCCGTGATGCCGGATTGGCCGGCGTAGTCATTGGGAAAGCGTTATACGAAGGCAAGATCGACCTGGCCAGGCTGATCCATGTTATCTAAACGCATCATCCCCTGCCTGGATATCGATAATGGACGGGTGGTAAAGGGCGTCCATTTCGTCAATTTGCGAGACGCTGGCGATCCGGTGGAACAAGCACGCCTGTATGATCGGGCCGGCGCCGACGAACTCGTCTTTTTGGATATCTCCGCCAGCCCGCAGGGACGGACCACGACCATTGACACCGTGCGACGGGTGGCAGATACGGTTTTCATGCCGCTGACGGTGGGCGGCGGCATACGCTCGGTGGAAGACATGCGTAACCTGCTCCTGGCCGGAGCGGACAAAGTCAGCCTCAATACCGCAGCGGTCAAATCACCTGCCCTGATCGGCGCCGGTGCCGAGCGCTTCGGCAGCCAGTGCATCGTACTGGCAGTAGACGCCCGCCGGTCGGCCGCGCCAGGCCAGGACCCGCATTGGGAGGTCTTCGTCAATGGCGGGCGCACACCCACCGGGTTGGACGCAGTCGAGTGGGTGCAGTGGGGCGTCTCCATGGGGGCGGGTGAGATCCTGCTGACCAGCATGGACGCAGATGGCACCCTGGCCGGCTACGACCTGGACCTGACCCGGCGGGTGGCGGAAGCCGTCTCGGTACCCGTCATTGCATCCGGCGGAGCCGGGAAACTGAGCGATTTTGTTGAAGTATTCACCAGCGGCAAGGCCGATGCAGCCCTGGCCGCGTCGCTCTTTCACGACGGGGTAATTGCCATCCCAGATTTGAAAGCATATCTCTCACAGAAGGGCATCCCGATACGGAGGCAATGACCATGAACCCTCATTTCGACGAACGAGGCCTGATCCCGGCAATCGTCCAGGATGCCGACAGTGGACAGGTTTTGATGTTGGCTTGGATGAACGCCGAAAGTCTGCAGATGACGCGCCAGACCGGCCAAACGCACTTCTGGTCGCGCAGCCGCAAGGAATTGTGGCACAAAGGCGCAACTTCCGGCAACGTGCAGCGCGTGGTAGAGCTGGCCCTGGATTGCGACCAGGACGCCATTTTGGTGCGCGTAAAGCCGGCGGGACCTGCCTGCCATACCGGGGCAACGAGCTGTTTCTTCAACAAAATCGAGGAGGAAGCATGACCATCGCCGAGCTGTATGCCATAATTTGTGAGCGGCGCGACCACCCAACCCCCAATTCGTATACGGCCTCACTCTTTTCGGCCGGCGAGGACAAAATCATCAAGAAGGTAGGCGAGGAGGCCATGGAAGTGATCCTGGCGGCCAAAGGCCAGACCCGCCAGCGCCTTGTGGAAGAGATCGCCGACCTGACATTCCATACCCTGGTGCTGCTGGCCGAAAAAGGGCTGACGCCTGAGGACATCCAGGCAGAGCTGGAACAGCGTCACCTTAAATAAAAAGACCCCGCCATGCCGTGTGCAGCGTAGTTTTGAACCTGCAAGCGCAGGGTGGGCATCTCCCGTCGAGATTTGCCTTGGCCGGAGCCTATCGCATTTCTGAGCGGATGTGATTCCCGGAAAAGCTTTGTTGGCTCAAAACCGGTCTTGCGGCATCACGTACACAGCAGGGTACTTTTTTTATACCACAATTATTTATTGCTGTGTAGGATGATATTGAACAGGGGCAATCAAGTTGCGTTTGACCGAGTCTGCCGGGCCCAGTTCCAAAGCAAGACGAGGAACACTGCCATGCGGGCCGGAACGACAATCCATAACCCATCCCAAAGGTTGTGTTTCAGAAACGTGGGCCATTCGAGCAGGGTGATGAAGATCAAAGCCAGGGCCAGCCAGACCGAGCGCCGCTCACTCAATGTCAGCAGGATCAACGGCAGCAAGTATAGGATCCACTGCGGGCTCCAGCCGGGAGACCACAACAGGAACAAAACCCAGGTAACCCCCACCATGGCGATGAACGCCAGAGCATTCTCGTGGATACGAGCGCGCCACAAAATCCACAATCCGGCGGCTCCGAAGATAACGAGGGTGAGCGATAAAGGGATGCGCGCCGGCCGGTCGCGGGCGATCCCCGCAATAGTGGGATCGTAGCGGTCACTGGGCAGGATATATTCGCCGGTGTGGTAATTGCCGTCAATCAATGCCCAGATCGTTTGCCAGGAACTACGACTGGGTTGGGAGATCAACGATGCCTGGGTCATTTGAGGTGATATCAGGTACAGGCCGCCAAAGACCAGTATCACCAACCCGGTAGCAATGGCGGTGATTTGGACGGCACGTTTTCGTGGAAGCAGGCGCCAGGCTGCTGGAAGGATAAAAGCCGGAAACCACTTGACCAGCGCCCCAATCCCAATAACTGCCCCGGCCGTTTTACCCGTATTGCGCAGGATGGCATACATCCCCAACAGCATCAGAAAGACCGGGATGAGCTCCATATACCACCAGGTATAGGGCAGCGGCACGATCAGTGCAAAATAAACCACCGTTCGCCTGGCGGCCGATTCTTCGTCCCAAAGCAGCCCCGCCAGCCTGCGGAAGACGATCAGTCCGGCCGCTCCAGCGACAGCGTATAGAATGCACAGGATGAGATCGAAAAGGAAAGGGCTGCCTCCCGCCAACCGGTAAACTGCCGCATTGACGAACGGCATAATCGGAGGGTATTCCATCCAATAATTGATATACGGCCAACCGGCCCCACCACCTTCGGTGAAATACTGGGAAAGGTCACCAAACCCGCGCCAGTTATCTGGGATCAGGCTGAGAAAAAGGATCAGGCGGCTGGCAAAGAAAAGCGCGGGCAGCAGGCCTTCGTTGCGAGATTGCCGGGCAGGTGTATCCATTCTGGTAATGATTATAGAATGGACTGGAGAATCGGCGGCCTTTATTGACAGCGCCATTTCGCCTCTGTATACTCAGGCCAAGGAAATAGACCATGGAAACACTCCGGTCATTCATTGCCATCGAGCTCCCCACCACGATACAAGTGGAATTGGGAAGGGTCATCAAACAGCTTAGCCCGGCTACCCGGGCCGTGCGCTGGGTCCCGGCTCAGAATATCCACCTTACCCTGCAGTTCCTGGGCGACGTTGAAGCCTCCGCAATTGCCAGCATTCAGGCAGCGCTGGTACAGGAGACAAAAATGCGGCGGCCATTTGAAATACACGTCGGGACGCTGGGCGCATTTCCCAACCCGCGCCGGCCGCGGGTGATCTGGATAGGGGTGCAGGCGCCGCCTGATCTGGTCGACCTGCAGCACGGCATCGCCAGGGCGCTGGCGCCGTTGGGTTACCCTCCCGAGGACCGGCCTTTTTCGCCACACCTGACGTTAGGTCGTGTGTCGCAGCACGCCGCGCCGGAAGAGGTCGGAAAACTGGCAAACCTGTTGGCGAAGACCACGGTCGGCGAATTGGGGACCTGCACAGTTCATGCAGTCCAGCTATTCCGCAGCGACTTGCGTCCTACCGGGTCGATTTATACGCGCTTATTCGAGACCCCGTTTGCTCCTTGAAATTTGGGGGGAACAGCTTATTATGCTAAAATAATGGAAATTTAAATGAAATGGAGGTGGTATCTGAATACTCTCGAAGTAGCAAGGCAAATCGTCGATGCATTGGAGGATAAAAAAGGAGAAGATATCGTCCTGCTCGACATCCACGAAATTGCATTTTTTACAGATTATTTCATCATATGCAGTGGGACCAGCGACCGCATGCTCGACAGCCTCGCCAATGCGGTCGTCGAGCGGGCGCACGAGGTGCTGGATATCAAACGCAAGCCCGAGGGCCAGGCCAGCAGCGGGTGGCTGGTAATCGACCTCGACGACATCGTGGTTCACCTGCTTTCAACCGACCAGCGCGAATATTACCAGTTGGAATTATTATGGGAGCGGGGGAAAGTCCTGCTCCGGCTTCAATAATGTTTTGACAGAAAATAAGCAGATCATCGGCCGAAAATCGGCCAATGATCTGCTTATTATTTCCAGATCAATTTCTTATTTCTTCATCAAATTGCGATAAACCAATGATGGATATCCAACTACCAGGACCGATGCGAAGATGAACCATTGGATAGCATAACTCAGGTGGGGACCATCGGAAAGGTCGGGCAGGGTCTGGCTGCGGATTGGGAGACCGGTCCAGGATGGATCGGGCGCCTCCTGGATGTAGACAGGCAGCAGCCTGAAGCTGACTTGCTCCTGGATGCGTCCCACGTTGATGAACTTCCAACCATCGAGGCGTGATTGGCCTGGAGCCAGCGTCGGATCGCTGATTCCGCCGAAACCAGGCTGGTCCTGGGAAAGGCGGATTATGCCCTTGACTGTAACCGTTCCGGGCTCATCGTATTTACGCCATTGATCAGGTTGGGCATCTGCATAAGGAATCCAACCGCGCTCTACCAGGATGCCGGTATCGCTTCCGGCGAGCTTCAATGGCGTGAGGAGTTGAAATCCGATCCGGTCGCCATTCACCTGGTTATTCAACACGACCTGCTGATTGAAATCGAACGTCCCGGTTGCGCTGATCGAGCGGTATTCTTCGGAAATGAGCCGACCAGGATCGTTGGCGGTATTCAAATCCAGGACCGGAGCGGCAATTTGAGCCCTAATCGCTGAATTAGCGGCGCGGCGCTGATCCAGGCGGTCCAACTGCCAGAAACCAAGGCGAATCATGACGCCCACCGCGACAATGACGAGCAACGTTACTGCCAGGCGGCGAGAGCTGAATAAAAATTTGAGTACATCGGCGGGACTCGGCGCAGTCCGGCCCGGTTCCTTAATCTGCTGCATGGTCGGAAAAATTTAACCAATCATCCACCTGGTCCGGGTTCAATTTGCGCCGCTCGTAGACAACAATTGTGCCATTCGCTCCTAGTGAGACCAACATGACCTGCATAGGCCGGTCGAAGCTCACAAAATGGCGTAAAAACTCGGCGCGGTCAATCGTCCGGTCGTCATAATCCACGATCACAACGTCGGGAAGCCAATTTTCAAGCTCGTGTATGGTTAATTTCATGGTCCGCGTATGCAAAATGTCTACCGCATCTCCCCCCACCTGTTGACGCAGTATTTTTTCGAGCCCGCGCGCAAACAACAAGTTTGCCGAGGCAATGATGACCTTGCGCTGCGCCTTCGATTCCACTTGGTCACTCATCCGCTGCTCCTTAAATAATCCGATAGATCGGGCGACAGATCCTAAACCACGCCAGATTAAAAATAGCAGAATATTAAAGAATTCTCATCCACTTTGGTTGGAAATGGGGGTTAATTTTTGAAAGCAGAAGGATGATTCTAAGATCATCCTGCTCAAAGACAAAAACCGGCAGAATTACGACTCGCGCTTTTGGATCAATCCAAATTGGATTGCCTTGGAAACTGCCTCAGTACGGTTAGAGGCTTCCAATTTTTCGAGGATGTGGCGAATGTGAGTCTTTACAGTATTTTCCGAAATAAATAGGTGACTGGCAATCTGGATGGTCGTCAATCCGTCCGCCAGGCAGGTTAATACTTCCAGCTCGCGATCACTGAGGACGTTCTGCACCTCATTGCCCGGATGGCGAGCAACGATACGCAAGACAGTGGAAGTTACTTCAGGCGATAGCACACCCTCACCCTGCACAACGCGCAAGATGGCGCGCCGCAATTCTTCCGGCTCGGTGTTCTTCAACAGATACCCGTCTGCCCCGGCGTGGATTGCCCCCAATAAATCGTCATTCTCTTTAGAAATCGTCAGCATTAATATTTTCGAGGGTGAATTGGCCGCTCTCAGCCCCTGGACGGCGGCGATTCCATCCATAACCGGCATATTGACGTCCATTAAAACGATTTCCGGTTGGGTCTGCTTTACCACCTCAATCGCTTCCAGGCCGTTGCCGGCTTCGCCGACTACCGTGAATTCAGGCATGTCAGCCAGCAGGGTGACCAATCCCCTGCGAAATAAGACGTGGTCATCAACCACCACAATTCGAACCTGGGTGTGACTCATGCGAATGACTCCAACACAGATGCAGGCAGGCGAACTTGCACGATTGTCCCTCGATTCGGATAGCTGGTTACCTGGAAATCAGCCCCGATCAATTCAGCGCGCTCATGCATGCCCCGCAGCCCGAACTGGACCGTATCTGGGACGCTCTCAGGGAAGAATCCCTGCCCGTCGTCCTTAATTTCCATGATCAGATCGCCGTCACATACCATCACGGAGAGATCTACCTGGCTGGCGTGGGCATGTTTGCGGATATTTGTGAACGTTTCCTGAATGATTCGGATTAATTGTACTTGAATTTCCGGCGCCAGATCAACCTGAATTTCATTGCCGCTTTGCTCGACATGCATGCCGGTGGTTTTTTGGAAATCAGCGATGAGGTCAGCGAGCCCCTGGTTGAACTCGTGGCGTTGGTTGAAACGCAAGTTATTGATTACCTCACGAACCTCGAGGTAAGCGGAGTTTACGATGCCATAATTGTGGTCGATGGCTTGCGAAAGGTGTTCCAGATCCCTTTTAGCTGCCATGGACTGCATCTGGAATAGCTGAAGTTTTAAATACGCCAGGGTCTGGGCCAGGCCGTCGTGGATTTCACGCGCCAGGCGAAGGCGTTCATGCATCACCGTCTGATATTCGCCGAAGATCACATCCTGGCTGTCCTCGTATATGAGACTGATCTGGCGAGCAGTAGCGTGGAGTATCGCCGCCTGCGCGGGTTCAAGTTTGCTGGAAGCGCGCCTCGCAAGGCAAACCACTCCCAGGCTTTCGCCATCCTGGCCTGGGATTGGTTCAACGAACAGAACGGCAGGGTTTTGGCGATAAACCAGGTCTTCCTCGATGAACTTTTTCCCGGAAAAAGCCAGACGCATAGCCCGGTTGAATATTCCAGGATTAACCCATTCTAATTGTCCGCTGGCTAGCTCATACAGCGGCTGGTCGTTGGCAGTCCTCACGATTCTGAGATAGGCCCCATCCATGGACAACATCTGGCGCAGGTTTTCCAGTGCAGCAGCCAGAAAATCGTCTAAGTCCGCTCGCCTTGAATGAATTTGTTCGAGGCGTTTTAGCGTTGTGGAGCTCTGATTCGAGAGGCGCAGCAGTTGCATCGCGGCCTGCATTTCGTCGATCAGGCCGGAGAGGAATGGCTTCATCTCATCATTCAAAATTCGCTCAGAAGGCAGGTAAATATTTACCATGCCAGTAAGGCGCAGGGCAGTGCGGACCGGAAAACAATGAATTTGAAATCCACTGTTAAAGTGACCGGACAGCAGCGGGCAAACAGCGCTTTCCCCAGCCTGGAGCGACCGGCAGGTTTTGCATTGCTGCTGAACGACTTTACCAGCCAACCGCTCCAGCCAGGAATTCACGTCCGATTCGGCAAAATTGCTTTTTATATATGAAATCAGTGGGCGACCGTGCTCGTCCAATGGGGTAAAGGCAACTGCCTCCGCTTCTGCCAGATCGAGAAAGGCGGCAAGTGCAGTATCGATCAATTCATCTTCGGTTTCTGCCGCAACCAATTGGCGGTTCAAACGGATAACTTTTTCCAACCGGGCAGAGAGTTGCTGGTAACGGTTCGCCAATTCATCTGCAGAGTAGCTTTGCATACAGGGATTGTACCCCTAAACACAAATTATTTAAGGACACGTGTCATCCCAAGGCCAATCTCGGGATGACACGTAGTTCGGATATGCAATTCGATTGGGAAAGCTTGATTACTTCAAAGTTTGAAGGTAGGTAATCACCTGCCAGATCTGTGTTTCAGACATCGTATCCTTGTGGGCAGGCATGGCCGAGTTGAACGGGGCAAAGCCACCACCTTCAGAGACGCGCCAGAACAGGTAGGCATCGCTGGCATTCGGAACAACTTCCACCAGATTAGCCGGCTTTGGATTCAAAGCGGAAGCCGCAGGGCCGTCTCCTTTAGCGTCATCCCCATGACAGGAGGCGCATAGAGAAGCAAACTGGTCTTTTCCCTGAGCCGCGGCATCCGCATTGCCTTTCAACGGATTGGTTTTTCCGGCGTACGGCGCCGGCGGGGTCGGCAGCGGCGTAGCAGCAGGCGTCGCTGGGGCACCTCCGCAGGCGGCAAGAACCAACGAACCTAAGACGATAATCGCTATCAGCGCAAACGGAACTTTCTTCATTTTTATTATTTTCCTCCTGTTTGTTTACATTTTCACAAAAGATTATAGTACTTATTGAAACCAATTGGAAGGGTAATGCGTAAATCTATCTAATAAGTCAACATTGATACATTTGATTATTAAAATATGGATATTTGTCACTTTTACTGACTAATATTATCAACTATAGTAAGAAAGGATGTACAATATATCTTGTAGAAGTAAGAATTTCTACCCACTTCAGTTTACAAGCAATATGTAGACTGAAGAATTACACAATACCTTAGAGGTGTCCTATGTTCCGTATTAGCCGCCGTTTAGATTATGGTTTGCAATTGATGGTTGCCTTGGCAAGCCAACCGGATAACCATCCGCAGTCTACCGCCACACTGGCAGACCGGTTAAAAATTCCCCTGCCTTTCCTCCACCAGATCGGGCACATGCTGATGCAGGCTGGCCTGATCAAGGCTTCTCCCGGCCCTCACGGTGGAATCCGCCTGAACCGCTCGCCTGAATCGATCACCTTGCTCCAAATCGTAGAGATCCTGGAAGGTGCAGTCTCATTGCATCCCTGCCCCGATTGCAGCGACGACTGCGTCCACGACGACGACTGCACGACCCAAATGACCTGGGACATGCTCCAGGATAAAGTGGTCGATTATCTGCGCAGCATCACGCTCGAATCGCTGGTCAGTTCAGCCAGCAACGTGCTGAATTATTCCAAGCTGGTGCCGCAGCCGCAGGTCACAACCAGCAGTCGTTAACGTGAACCGCAAACCGAATATTACTTAAAGGCCGCTAATACCTCGGCGCTATGTCCGGCTGGCTTGACGCCTTCGAACACTTTGATAACCTTCCGGTCTGGCCCAATCAAGAAAGTCGTTCGGAAAACGCCATCGTATTCGCGGCCATATAATTTCTTGCGCCCCCAAACGCCGAAAAGGTCACAGATTTTGTGGCCTTCATCGGCTAAAAGGGTGAATGGAAGACTGAACTTATTTTTAAACTTTGCATGCGCTTTCGGCGTGTCCGGGCTGACGCCCAATATAACCAGGCCTGCATCGGTGTAATCTTTGTACGCATCCCGGAACTCACACGCCTCCGTGGTGCAGCCCGGGGTGTCATCCTTGGGGTAGAAATACAGTACAACCGATTTCCCGGCATAATCCGAAAGCTTGTGAGGAACACCATTTTCATCCGGAAGCGTGAATTCCGGAGCGAAACTTCCAACTGAAACAACCATCTTACACTCCTTTCAAGCACAATCCAAAACTACATTTCCCATCTGGCTAACATCGTAACCAGGCAATGATACTACTGTCTGACGAAAAGCGCTGTCTTCCATTAACTCAAAAATCGGATCGAGAAGACCTTCTTGAAGATACTCGCACGGGATGACCAGGTCGTAGCGCTCATTGAATAATGGAATAAAATCCAGGTCAAGCGCCTGGGCGGCGGCAGTAATTCCCAGCCCGCAGTCGGCGCGCCCCGATGCCACGGCTGCCGCTACGGCGAGATGGGTGTATTCCTCCTGGTCGTACCCGGTCACACTGTCCGGCCCGATACCGAGCTGCTGCAGGTGATAATCCAAAAGGACGCGGGTGCCTGCACCACGCTGGCGGTTGACGTAGCAAACATCTTGCCTGGACAGGTCGCCCAGGGATCGAATACCCTTAGGATTGCGTTTGCGCACCATCAAACCCTGCTCGCGGCCGACCCAGGTTACCAATCGCACCGGCGTATCCGGCAGGTACTGGCGGATGGACGCCAGGTTATATTCGCCAGTCTGTGGATCGAGCAGGTGAGACCCCGCCAGGTGGGCTTCCTTACGCCGCAGCGCCACCAGGCCGCCCTGACTGCCCACGTTTGCCGAAACCAGCCGCCGGCCGCGCTCGGTCAGGAATTGAGCCAGCAAATCGAGGGTCATGTCGTGCGATCCGATAGCAAAGATTGTATGGCTCAATTCATGGGCGGGCCGGTACAGCCGCACACGCACCTCAGATCCGGCCTCCAGACCCTGCACCCCGCGCGGCAGGATGACTATGCCGTCCGCTCTCACCAGCGAGGTGATCACTCCGGCGCCGCGGGATAAAGGCGCGGCCAGGATGCGCCCGCCCACCTGCCCGGCTACAACGCGCAGATAATCATCGTCGCCGGGCGGCGATGTTACTTTACGCGCCAAAATAGCGCTCACCTCCACCGGCTGGTAAGGAGCCCGCCCCAACCACGCATCCAGCAGTGGCTCAACGAAGATTTCACCGGTAAGCGCGGCGGAAACCGGGTAACCGGGCACCCCAATAATCGGCACCCACTTTTCAGGCATACCGGCAGCCGGTGAGCGCCGCAGCATGCCAATGATGACCGGGTGACCAGGGCGAACCGCCACCCCGTGCACAAGCAGTTGCCCCAATTCGCTTACAACGCGGGCCGAATAATCCTCTGCACCGGCGGAAGACCCGGCGTTGAGCAGGACGAGGTCGTTTTCATCGGCTGCCTGCTGGACGTTGTGCTTGATTTTGGCAAAATCGTCCTCCGTGATCGGGTATCGCTGGGGGATACCGCCCCACTGCAGAATCTGGGCCGCCAGGACGATCGAATTGTATTCAATGATATCGCCCGGTTTCACTTCCCGCCCTGGCGGCACCAGCTCCGTCCCGGTAGGCAGAATGGCAACGTGCGGCCGGCGGCTGGCTTCGACCATGGTGTGGCCGCTGGCGGCGATCGCCCCCAGGTCCACCGGGCGCAGCACCTGGCCTGCCGGCAGCACGAGCTGCGTGGCAACGATATCCTCGCCCATCGGGCGGACATGGCTCCACGGCGGCAGCGCCGTGCGCAGACGAACCGTCACAGCCTGCCGGGGATCAGAGGAAGGTTCACCGTTCTCAGCAAAAGATTCGACCTGTTCGATGGGGATGATCGCGTTGGCCCACTCCGGTAGCGGGTCACCGGTATCGAGGTAAAGCGCCTGGCTGCCAACCTGCAGGGTAACCGGGTGGGTGGGCATAGCGCCTGCGGTATCCGCGGCGCGCAAGGCGTACCCGTCCATGGCTGAGGCATGATAGTGGGGAGAAGAAAGCCTGGCCCAGACCGGCTTTGCCAGCACCCTTCCCAGGGCATTCTGATCCAAAGGGATGCTCTCGATTCCCAGAATTCCCCCCAGGCCGGCGGCATGCAGCGCCTGCTTAAAACTTTGCTGAGCCTCTGGCAGGGGAATATCATGCAGGTAAACTGACATAAACGCCTTTCCTCACAATAATTCCACCAGGACCGTTGCGCCCGTTTCGATCCCGCTGGCGTCTGCCGGGATGTGAACCAGGCCGTCGGCCCTGGCCAGCGAGAAAATCAGATTGCTCTTATAAAAAATCGGGTCCGCCACGTGTCCGCCAGGAGTTTCAATCAGCCGCACGGGCACCCAATCCTCGCGCCCGGCTTGCGAAGCCAGGTTGATTGACAAGCGGGCTGGAATCGATGCCCGTGCGGGCGATGCAGCCAGCCCAAGCAGACGTTCGATGACCGGCACAACGAAAATCCCTGCAATCACCAGGGCGCTGACCGGGTTCCCCGGCAGGCCGATCACCGGCTTTCCAGCACAAACTGCCAGGATGGTCGGCTTGCCTGGCTTTACATTGACGCCGTGGACCAACACCCCGGGCGCGCCCATCTGCTGGATCACGCCGGCAGTCAGGTCGCGGCTGCTGGCCGAGGATCCGGCAGTGATAACCACCATATCGCACTCATCCAGGGCGCGCCGCAGTGTTTCCTGCAAGATTTGAGCGCGATCGGGGATGACCCCGTAAAACACCGGCGCTGCGCCGGATTGTTCAACCAAGGCAGCCAGTGAAAAACTGTTGACGTCCCTCACCTGGCCGGCCAGGGGGACATTTTGAGGGGAAACGATTTCGTCCCCGCTGGAAAGGATGCCGACCCTGGGACGGCAGGCCACATCAACTTCCAGCAGACCAAGCGCCATCAGTCCGCCGATCTCGGCGGGGCGCAGGCGGACGCCAGCCGGGATGACTTCCTCACCTTGCTTAACGTCTTCCCCAGCCTTGAGCGTGTTCTCACCGCTTGCCACCGCTTTTAGAACCTCAATCTCACCAGGCCGGGCGGCCTGGGTCATTTCCAGCATCACCACGGCGTCGGCTGCCTCCGGCAGCATGCCGCCGGTGTGGATCGAGGCCGCCTGACCTGGATCCAAGCGAAAAGCGGGCGCCTGTCCCATGGGGACTTCGTTCGCCAGTTGCAGATACATCGGCAGCGTGTCGCTGGCGCCAAACGTGTCGCTGGCGCGCACGGCATAGCCGTCTACTGTGCTGCGGTCAAAGGCCGGCAGGGATTCAGGGGAATAAACCGGCGCAGCCGTCACCCTGGCTAAAGCTTCAACTGTGCTAACCCTTTCGCTTTTCAATCGACCGCCAGGGAGAAGATCCAATACCTTTCTAAGCGCCAGGGTAGGTGGGAGCAGCTCCAAGAATTCGGGCATAACAGCTCACCCGGTCCACAGGGACAGGTTCATCAGGTACAGGAAGAGACCAATCAAGGCTACCGCAGTCAAATTGAGCATTCGCCAGTTGGGTTTTACTCCGGATGCAATCTGGTTAGCCTGGATGATCTCAAACAGTCCTACTGGCAAAGTTAACAACAGGGGCCAGGTCAGCGACCAGGGCAGCCCCAGCGCAAAAGCCAGGGCGAGCAGCAAATAGCCGGCCGGCACCAACAGGTTATGCATGCGGATACCCCGTTGCCAGCCAAGGACGACCATCATGGTCTTATACCCATATTTCAGGTAGCGAGAATATCGTTCGAGGGACAGCACCAGGCGGACTGCTAGAAAAATGGCCAGCAGCGGAAAGGTGAGCATGGCCAGGTAGCGGTGCAGCTCTCCGGCCTGCAGCAAAAAGGCCAGCGCCGGGAAAAGGTTGGCAAGGACGATCGTTTCCACCAGCTCACCATAGGCGGTATAAGCCAGGCGCAGGGGCGGCACGGCGTAAAAAAAGGACAATAAGAAGGCAATCCCCAGAAACAGCAGGAAGGTAAGGTTGACTACGCCCATCGTGAACATGAGGACGGTCAAAACGGCGCCCGCCGTCATCGAGGTCGTGCCGACCATCAATACACCTTGCTGAGGCAGCTTGCCTGCCGCCTGGCGATCCTCGTCGTCTTCGTCTTTTTGCATGCGCCGTAAGGGGCTAGAGGCATCGACCAGGTCGTAATATGCCTTAAGAAAATAACTTGTAAGCTGGATCAGGATAATGGCAGCCAGGCCTACCCAAAAACGATCCCATTGAATTGGATGCCCCAGGTACCTGGCCATTCCGGCGCCAAGCAGGTAGAAAAGCGCCCCGGCAAGGAGCATGGCCGGGCGCGCGTAGCGCAGCAAGATCGAAAATGTCGAGGGGGATCTATTCATGTGAGCTGACACCCGCCAAGCATACTAGGATTAGTCCGGTTTGTTCCGAGTTAGCACCCAGAGAAATTCGGCGTCTTCAATACTTGCTTGATAATAACACCACCTGCCTGCCGTATCAAGCGGGCGCGCTCGACCCGCATCAGCCACGAAAATAATTCGAGGCAAAGAACCAGATATTGGCCGGGCGTTCACCCAAACGGCGCATGAAATAGGGATACCAACGCGTGCCGTACGGCACGTAGACGCGCACCGGATGGCCGCTTGCCGCCAGTTGCTGCTGCAAATCCCGACGAATGCCGTACAACATTTGAAATTCGAGTGCCTGGGCGGGCAGGCTCAGCTCGTCCATTACCTTGAGAACGACCTTAATCCGGTTTGGATCGTGGGTGGCAATTGCCGGAATAGGAGGCGTGCGCCCGTCTGCGCTTGCGGCAGGCGCGCCAGCGGATAGCGCGCCTTCAACCAACCGGCGGGCAAGCCGGTCGTAATTCGCATCGACGTCCGCCTTCTGCGGGAAGGCAATTTCCGGCGGCTCCTGGTAAGCACCCTTGCACAGCCGGATACGCAGCGGGACAGAGAGTAAATCAGCCACGTCCTGCTCGCTGCGGCGCAGATAGGCCTGTATGACAATGCCCACGTTGGTGAAACCCTCTCCAGCAGCTCGTCTCACCAGGCGGATCGTTTTCTCAGTAACGGCCGAATCCTCCATGTCTACACGAATAAAGCTGCCCAACGACCGGGCTTTCTCGAGGATCCGCGCCAGGTTTGCATAGCAAATATCCTCATTCAAAGCTATGCCAACCTGGCTTAATTTAATTGAAACGTTGGATTGCACGCCCGCCCGGTCAATCTCCTCCAGCATTTGCAGAATCTCAACCGAAGCCGACTCGGCATCCGCAAGACTGGACGTGTTTTCTCCCAGGTGGTCCAGAGTAGCCCGCAGTCCCTGGGCGTTCAAAGCTTTAACCGCCTGGATGGCCTGCTCCGCCGTTTCACCGGCGACGAAACGCGAGGCGGCGCGCCGGGCAATGCCCCACCGGGTGATGGTATTTTGGGCCCAGCCTGCCTTTGATAAGGAAACAAAGAATGATCGCAGCATGGCTTTATTGTAACTTCTCCATTCCAGCTAGAAAAGGTTTGGCTTTTGGAGTGTTGCCATTTAGCAAATGAGGCAAATCCTGTAATGT
Organism: Anaerolineaceae bacterium UBA700; assembly: GCA_002298885.1. The sequence goes on along the minus strand of DBMK01000261.1, from coordinate 2,317 downwards.
TAACATTTTGTTAATATTACAATCTAGGCTTTTGAAGTATTTACGTAGTTGAAATTCGTAGTATATTCGTTACAATTAAAAACGAGGGAGGTGGTGCCTGAATTTGCCAAGATTCTGGGGTGCCATGGTTGTGTCCTTTTCCAATTCTATATTTTCAAAAAGCCATAGGAGAATGCAAATGAAACGCCCGCTGTTCGCGGTACTATCCGCCATTGTATTGTTGGCCATGTTCCTAAGCGCATGCGCTCCCGCTGCCACAACGGCCCCTTCTGCAAAAACCAAAGTCCGGGTCGCCACAGACGCCACCTACCCGCCGTTCGAGTCTGTCGACGACAAGACCAAAGCATTGGTCGGCTTTGACATCGACTTGATGAACGCCATTGCTCAGAAGGCCAACTTCGACGTCGAATTTGTGAATATCAACTTCGACGCCCTGTTAGCCGGCATGGGCACCTGCCAGTACGACCTGGCTGTCTCGGCGACCACCATCACCGAGGACCGCAAGAAGACCATGCTGTTCTCCGACCCCTACATCAACGCTGGCCAGATCGTTTCGGTCCAGAAGAGCAACACCACAATCAACAGCAAGGATGACCTGGCCGGCAAGAAGATCGGCGTGCAAATCAGCACCACCGGCGCCATCGAAGCCCAAAAAATCAGCGGTGCAACCGTCAAGACGTACGACACAGTGGACCTGGCCTTCCTCGACCTGGCCAACGGCCAGGTAGACGCCACGATCGTCGACTACCCAACCACCTTGAACTATGTCGCCAAGATGTCCGATAAGCTCAAGACCGTCGGGAGCGTGTTCACGGACGAGAATTACGGCGTGGTGGGCTGCAAGAGCAAAGCCGACCTGATCGCCCAGGTGAATACGGCCCTGGCCGCCCTCAAGTCTGAGGGCTTCATCAAGACGCTAGAAGATAAGTGGATCAAGGCCCAATAAACCCAGACCCAGAATATACCCCGGACTCTCACTGAAGGACTCTGGCGGGCGGTGACGCCCGCCAGATTTTCAATCCACTAAAAGATTAGAAATAAGGCCATAAACAATGGATACAGAAGCTCCCCAAAATGCGCCTCCCGGAAGAATCCTGGCCAAAGTGCCAGGCGCAGAAGCATCCGCCAGGATGGATCCCTGGTGGTGGATGGTTTTCGCGGTTATAGCCTTAATCGTCCTGCTCATCGTCACCAGCCCAGACCCGTATCAGAATATGTTCACCTTTTTCCTGGACGGAATTGGGGTTACGCTCGTAGTCACACTGCTTGCTTTTTTCCTGACGTTGGTCCTGGCATTGTTCGGCGCATTGGGGCGCCTTTCTAAAAACTGGCTGCTGCACGGGATTGCCACCGTTTACGTCGAGATCATCCGCGGCATTCCACTGCTGGTGCAGTTATTTTTCTGGTATTTCGCCTTTCCCCAGGTGGTGCAAGAGCTCGGCGCTACCCTGCATATTCCCTCGATGGAGAATTACCAAGCAAACCCGATGTTTTGGGCGGTGACCGGCCTGACGATCTGCTATGCGGCATATATGAGCGAGATCTACCGGGCAGGGATTCAAAGCATCTCCAAAGGTCAAATGGAGGCAGCGCGCAGCCTGGGCATGACCTACGTCCAGGCCATGCGCTACGTCATCCTTCCCCAGGCAGCCCGGGTCATCCTGCCCCCGGTCGGCAACGAGTTCATCTCGCTGCTGAAAGACTCATCCCTCGTCAGCCAGGTTGCCATCGCCGACCTGACCCGCCTCGGCCGTGAATATGCCGGCGCGCACTACATCGCCATCCCAACCTGGCTGATGGTGGCGCTCATCTACCTGGTGATGACTCTGTTCTCGGCGCGCATCGTCTCCTGGATCGAGCGCCGGACCCGCATCGAAAGGTAAGCCATGGATACGATCATTCACATCGAGAACGTGAAAAAACATTTCGGCGCCGTCGAAGCCTTGCGCGGGGTGAGTCTGGACGTGACCAAGGGCGAAGTTGTCGTAATTATCGGTCCATCCGGATCGGGTAAATCTACTTTACTGCGCTGCATCAATCGGCTGGAAGAATTCAACGACGGCATTATCGTCGTCGACGGTATCCCCCTCGATTCGGCCCAGAACATCAATGCCGTGCGCACCGAAGTCGGCATGGTGTTCCAATCCTTCAACCTCTTCCCGCACATGACGGTGCTGGATAATATCGTACTGGCCCAGAACATCGTGCGCAAGCGCTCACGGCCAGAAGCCGAAAAGATCGCCCGCGACCTGTTGATCAAGGTAGGCATCCCCGAGAAGGAAAAGGCCTACCCGGGCCAGCTCTCGGGCGGCCAGCA
>DBMK01000251.1 GCA_002298885.1 Anaerolineaceae bacterium UBA700 | reverse complement strand
CCCAATACCGTAGAGAGGTATTATTAGTTTGCGCTCATTTACATTCCCTTGCCAGTTTTTGAACTTTCAAGTATAGTCACTTAATTCACATTTTGGACTTGCACTGGGGCTGTATGGAACCTGAACAATCTGCACCCATTTCCTGGCTGGACCGGCCGGTTTTCTCCTTTTTGCCTAAACTGAATATCGAAACCCTGCTGGTGACGATTATTTTGATCCTGGCAGTGCTGACCCGCTTCGTGAACCTGGGAGCGAGGGTCATGTCCCATGACGAGGTCAACCACGTCGTGCCGGCATTCAGCCTGTACCAGGGGCACGGCTATGCCTACGATCCCGTCACCCATGGCCCACTCCAGTTCCACATGATGGCGCTGTCCTATTTCCTGCTGGGCGACAGCGATTTCAGCTCGCGGGCTCCGGATGCGTTGGTCAGCGTGATTACTATCGGAGTGGTTCTGTTCCTCTTCCGGCGTTACCTGGGTCGGGTGGGCGCATTGATCGCCGGTTTCTTATACCTCATTTCGCCATACATGATGTTTTACGGGCGCTATACCCGCAACGAGGTTTATGGGGGCTTGTGGACGGTTTTGCTCATCTATGGCGCCCTGCGTTATCTCGAAAAAGGGGACCGCCTGTCGCTGTATTTGCTCACGGTGGTCATGGCCTTCCACTTTACGGATAAGGCAACAGCTTACATTTATAACGCCCAGATGCTGATCTTTCTCGGCGTGCTCTTCCTGCTCAACATGATGCGCCTTTCCTGGCCTTCTAAAGGCCAGCGGTCGACGTTCATCTTTCTGATGCTCGCCGGCATCGTCTTGATCGTCGGGGTAGTCGGTTTTGCCGCCCTTACGGCCAAGCCGGCCGCTGGCGCCTCGCCGGACCTTTCGGCCGAGGCTCCCAGTCCTTTGACCTTTGCCAAGTTCCTCGAGCTCGGCGTCGTGATCATCGCCTTCGTGTCCATCCTGATAGCCTTCATTCTCCTGGTGCGTAATATGGGCTGGAAAGTTATCCGCGCCCAGCGCACGTTTGACCTGATCATGCTGGCTGGAACGCTCACCCTGCCCCTGCTGGCGGCCTTCCCGGTGCGCATGCTGGGCTGGAACCCGTTGGATTACTCGTCCACCGGGCAGCTTCATTCGGCCATCTTCCTGGTCCTGTTCGGCGTGAGCGCAGTGGCTTTGGGCCTGTGGTGGAAACCCCGCTTCTGGCTGGGGGCGGCGGCCATTTTCTATGCCATCTTTACCGTTTTTTTCACCACCTTCTTCACCAACGGCAAGGGCTTTTTTATGGGGCTGATGGCCTCGCTGGGGTACTGGCTTTCGCAGCAGGGCGTCCAGCGCGGCAGCCAGCCGCTGTATTATTACGCCCTGATCCAGATACCCATTTACGAGTACCTGGCGGCGCTGGGCACGATTGTGACGGTCATCCTGGCCTTCCGCCATCGCCTGTTCCAGCAGTTCGGCGGCTTTGCCCCGGCTGCACAGCCTGAACTCGCCCCCATGGAAGACGCCAAGCCGGTCGAGGACGAAAGCCTGATCACGGTGATCAAGGGTTATTTCAACCGCGACAATCCACCCGAAAATGAGCCGGATCCGCCGGACACCGAAGTGGAGGCGCAGGCGCTGCCGGCTGAGGCTGAAGGGCTTCCTGTTGCAGAGCTCGCCGTCGCTGCCGAAACGAAGGTTGAAGCCCCCAAGATCCCCGTTGTTGCGCTGCTGCTGTACTGGGCGGTTACCAGCCTGGTGGCCTACAGCCTCGCCGGCGAGCGTATGCCCTGGCTGACCGTTCACATTGCCGGAGCCATGCTTCTCTCCTCCGGCTGGGCCCTGGGCTACCTGGTGGATACAACCCCCTGGCGAGAGATTGCCAGCCGCAAAGGCGTGCTGACCGTGCTGATCCTTCCGATCGTCCTTTCCAGCCTGTTTGGGGTGATTACCACCCTGACCGGCGGCACGCCGTCCTTCCAGGGGAACACCATTGCCCAGCTCGAAGCGACCAGCAACTTTACGGTTTCGGTGGTGGTGTTGGTTCTTTCGACGTACGGCTTCTTGCGCACTTTGAGTATCTGGAAGAGCAGCGATTTATTCCGCCTGGTCGGGCTCATCATACTGGCCCCGGTTGCGCTGGGAAGCCTGGCGATCCTGATCCTCACGGCAACCCAGCTCATCGGCAGCACGAACGGCTCGCTTGTCCCATCTGCGGCGGCCTTCGTAGGCTCGCTGTTGGTGCTGGTCCTCTCGGGATATGCCTTCGTGCGCCTGGCTTTTAATTGGCAGAGCCTGGCCTTGGGCCGCCTGCTGACGCTGGGTTTCTTCGGCCTGTGCGCCGTGCTCACGGCTCGCACGGCATACACCGCCTCATTCATCAATTACGATTACGCCACCGAGTTCCTGGTCTACGCCCATGCCGCCCCAGGGCCGAAGCTGGTCCTGGCCCAGCTCGAAGAAATCTCGCAGCGCATTACCAAGGGCAAGGACCTGGTGGTGGCTTACGACAACGAAACGAATTATCCCTACTGGTGGTATTTGCGCGATTGGCCGAACAAAAAATACTACGGAGATACCCCCGGCAAGGATATCCAGGACGCCGCGGTCATCGTGGTCGGCGATCCCAATTACACCAAGGTCGAGCCGATCGTCAAAAACAATTACACCATGTTCGAATACATGCGCCTGTGGTGGCCAATGCAGGACTACTTCGATCTGAACCTGACCCGCATCTGGGACGCAGTATCCAACCCTCAGATGCGCCAGGCGCTGTTCAATATCTGGCTGAACCGCGATTACACTCTATACGCCCAGGTCACGGGTGAAAAGAGCCTGACCCTCACCACCTGGTCGCCGGCGGCGCGCATGCGTATGTACATTCGCAACGATATCCTGGCCCAGATGTGGAACTACGGCGCTGCGCCGACGACCACGCCGCCGGTCCAGACCGACCCGTACGAAGGCGGGCTGCTGAAACTCAATACCGATGAGGTCATGTCGGGCTCGGGCAGCCAGTTGGGCCAGTTCAACGGCCCGCGCGGCATGGCCATTGCTAAGGACGGGACAATCTACGTGGCCGATGCGCACAATAACCGCATCGTGCACCTTTCGGCGGACCTGAAGACGGTGATCAATGCCTGGGGCACCTTTGCCGATGTGCTCAAAGGACCGGCTCCGGAAGGCACTTTCAACGAGCCGTGGGACGTAGCCGTCGGCCCGGACGGCTCGGTATACGTTGCCGACACCTTCAATTTCCGCATCCAGAAATTCAGCGCCGACGGCAAGTTCGTTAAGATGTGGGGCTATTTCGGCCAGGCCGAAAAACCCGAAGCATTCTGGGGTCCGCGCGGGTTGGCCTTCGATTCGAAGGGCCGGCTCTTCGTGACCGACACCGGCAATAAACGTGTGGTTATCTTCACCGCAGATGGCGAGGCGGTGGGCTCGTTTGGCACGTCCGGTTTCGAACCGGGCCAGTTCGACGAGCCGGTTGGCATCGCCATCGACAAGCAGGACAACGTCTACATTGCCGATACCTGGAACCAACGCATCCAGGTGCTGGCTCCGGACGCCTCCGGAAACAACTACCTGCCGCTGCGCAACTGGGACGTCAGCGCCTGGTTCGGGCAGTCGCTGGATAACAAGCCCTACATTGCCCTCGATTCGGCCAACAACGTGTACGTGACCGACCCCGAGGGGCAGCGCGTGCTCATCTTCAACTCGGAAGGCAAGTACCTGCGCGGCATCGATTCAACCAATCCCGATGGCGGGGTCAACTTTGCCCTGGCCTCCGGCATTGCCATCGATGCGCAGGACCACGTCTTCGTCAGCGACGGCAGCGGCAACAGCATCATGCGCTTCACCCTACCGCCGCTCTCCTCATCCTCGCCACCGGTCCAGCTCAATCCGCAGACCAGTCCTACGAATTAACGAAAGTTCGGGATAAGGTTTTTTGG
>DBMK01000199.1 GCA_002298885.1 Anaerolineaceae bacterium UBA700 | reverse complement strand
GGCAGCTACCTAACGTCCCTCATTTTAACATACTTAAGGAATCTTGTCAAAAAATAAATAATTTGCCTGTTTTTTCGGCTGGCTTCGCCAGCCGAAAATATGCATAGATAATAATTAACTCTCAACCCATATTTCTACTTCGGATCCATCGGGATCGTCTATGAATACGTGCATTGCGCCGTCCTCGGCGGTGGCCCGGTCGATCTCGTCGAGGAAGTCGCTGACGTCCTGGCCGTTGACCTGCGGGCTGAAGCGGCCGAATTTGCGCACCACCCAGCGGGTGAGTCCCAGCGGCAGAGGGATGCTGAAATCCATCCTTTCCGGATGCGCACCGGGGCGCTGGCGGATGCGCACGTGCATCCAGCGGGCGCCGTTCAGCTCCCATCCGGCCCACATGAGCAGCACGCCCAGGGCAAAGGGGAAAAATGAAAGCCAGAAGCCCCAGCTCAGCCCGGCCGTGACCAGGCCGAGATACATCCAATTTATCGAGACCAGGGTCAAGAACAGGCCCAAAAGCAGCGGCAGCAGCCACAGCCCGCGCCAGCCGCTGGTGCGCCGGGCCTGAGGGCCCGGGGTGGCAGCCTGGGTTGTCGCCTGCGCCTGGCTTTGAGCCTGCTCTGACTCTGAAGCCCCATCCGAGCTCTCTGCGGCCGGCTCAGCCTGTGTGGAGGTCACAACTGGCGCTGGCAGTGCAATCCCAAGCCCGGCAGGAGCGCTTTCCGAAACCGCACCGGTTTTCTCTTCAGCAGCCGGCGCCGGTACTGGCTCTCGCTGCAAGGCCTGGCCTTCCGGCGCGGGGCCTGCGGCAGCCACCTGGTCCAGCCCGAGCAAAAACCGGTTGCCTTCTTCCGGGCTGAGCTCTCCGGCCTCGACCCGTCGTAAAACCTCAATCCTTCGCTGGCGCAAATCCATGTCGGCTATCCTTCCAACGCTTCGAGCAGCTTTTCGGCTTCTTCGGCGGTGATCGTCTTGTCCTGAAGCATCTTCAAGATCAACAGGCGTTCCTGCTCGCTGACCTTCTCATTTGGCTTGGGCTCTGGCGCGGCCGGGGCGGGTTCTGGAGACGGCGGTACGGGCTCATTCGGGCTGTTGGGCGGGGTGGGCCGCTCGGGCCGGGTGACCTTGCCGGTATACACGAAGCCGATGACGCCCTTCTTGCGCGCCCGCTCCTCGATGCGCCGCATGGCGTCGTCGACATGGTCCTGGGCTATGCGGATCTTATCGGCAACCTGGCGATTGACCTCGCGGGTCAATTCCTCGGTATTGATGATCACCTCGGGCCCCTCGCGGTAGAAACCAAAGCGGCCGGAAGCCGAGGGTTCGCGCTCCGGGCGCGACTCATGCCGGCTGGCCTGCTCTTCCGCCTCCGTCCAGTGATCCTTCAGCTCGTCGATGGCGTCCGTCAGCTCGTCTTTGAACCATTCATCTTCAGTAAGGCGGATATCGCCCCCGGCGCGCACCGTGATGCGGGCGCCGCCGGCGCCAAATTTGTGGTTATACACGTGCTCCTCCTCTTCATTCAGCCCGCCGACGTGGATATCGATGTCGCCGCCTGAGACCAGGCTGACGTCCGCGTCAACCTGCTGCGGCAGGTGCAGCTCAACGTCGCTGCCGGCGTTAATGGTGATTTTCTGCCCGGTCAGGCCGGCGACCGCCAGAGTGACATCGCTGCGCCCGTTCAACGCGGCGTCGCTTACGCCGATCTGGAGACGGACGTCCCCGCCAACATGAGAGACGCTGACCGGCCCCTGGATTTCTCCGCCGACGAGGTCGCCGCCGACGCGCTGGATATCGAGGGGGGCCTCCACGCCGTAGACGAAGCAATCGCCGCCGGTCGAAAGGATTTCGAGCGCCCGCGTCGTCTGCACGCTCAGGTCGCCGCCAACTTTTTGCACGGTCAATCCGCCGATGAGGCCGCGCATGTAGGCATCTCCGCCGACCCGCTCAACCACCACCCTGGCGCTCGCCGGCACGTTCAGGTTGCAGTCGTCCCCGCAAAGGATGGTGACGACTGCGCCTTCGATCTGAGAGGATACACCCCGGCGCGAGTGCCCCAGAGCGCGGATTTCCGGTTTTTCCCATCCCTGTAAATTCAGATCCGCCCGAGCCCGGACGACAATCTGGACATTTTCTGGGACGGGTATCGTTTTTTCTGACATGGTACAAGCTCCTGGTTTAGAAAATGAAACGTGAAACGTTATTGGTTAATTGCAGTTGCTTACTGAGACTATCATAGCACGAATTCCAAAAAAGTCAATACGAAATTCAATATTATTTATAATTATCTCACATGTTTTTACTTTTTATGCGTAAATGGTAAATAAAAACGATAAATAATTTTTTCTAGAATTTATTATATTATATTTTGTAGGTCGGGTCTCCTTGTAAGAACTCGTAGGGTAGCACCTTAAAAAGCTTACCGCCGGTTACATGGGGTGGTTTTCCACCCGACCGGGGCGGGTCTGGAATCGGAACGAGCAGAAGCCATGCGATTCACAGACCCGCCCCTCCGGCGGCCGCACGATAGGGTGGATCTGTGCGCGCCCGAAAAACCATCGTCAACAGACCAGACCCACCCGGCGCTGCCGGAGTGGCAACTCGGGCGATTCCGGCCGACCTGAGATAGGCCTGGGATTCTACTCCCCATTGCGTCTTGAATCGGGAAACCAGAGCCGGTATCAGTCAGTGAGCATTCGAGGGTTCTACCCTGCGAGTTCTTACATCCTGGCCCAACAATTTTCATCCACCGGATATATCTTTTCGGGCGGGGATCGCGAAGCATTCCCGTGGAACGCCCGACCTACGACTCTCTAGTCTCTAATCTCCATTCTCCAATTCAAAAGGGTAGCGCAAGATTACCGTCAATGCTAAACTTGCCTTGTTCCTACATCCTTAGAGGAGAGTTTATGCCCATCTATCCGCCAGAACCTTTCCGCATCAAGATGGTCGAGCCGATCCGCATGATCCGGCCCGATGAGCGGCAGGCCGCAATGCGGCAGGCCGGCTACAACCTGTTTGCCTTACACGCCGAAGACGTGTATATTGACCTGCTGACCGATTCAGGCACCGGCGCCATGAGCCAGTTCCAGTGGGCGGCGATGATGCAGGGGGACGAGTCCTACGCCGGAGCGCGCTCCTTTTTCCGCCTGAAGGAGGCCATGACCCAAATCTTTGGCTTCGAGTATTTCGTGCCCACCCACCAGGGCCGGGCGGCGGAAAACATTCTGACCGCCATGCTGGTCCGCCCCGGTACGTCGGTGCCCTCGAATATGCATTTCGATACCACCGACGCCAACATCCGGGCGCGCAGCGGGCGCCCGGTCAATCTGGTCAGCGACGATGCCTTCGACCCATGTCTGAACGTCCCCTTCAAGGGCAACATGGATATCGGCAAGCTGCGCGATTTCATTCAGAAAGTCGGGCCTGCGAACATCCCGTTCGGAGCGATCACAGTCACCAACAACGCCGGCGGCAGGCAGCCGGTATCCATGGCCAACCTGCGCGCCACGGCGGAGACTTATCACGAATTCGGCATCCCGTTCTTCATCGACTGCTGCCGCCACGCCGAGAACGCCTATTTCATCAAGCTGCGCGAGCCGGGGTACACGCACAAATCGACACTGGACATCGCCCGCGAGATGTTTGCCCTGGCGGACGGCGCCTGGATGAGCGCCAAGAAGGACGCATTGGTCAACATTGGCGGCTTTTTGGCCATGCGCAGCGCGGACCTGTTCCAGAAAGTAAGCAATGAGTTGATCCTGCGCGAGGGCTTCCCCACCTACGGCGGGCTGGCCGGGCGTGACCTGGACGCGATGGCGACCGGGCTGTGGGAAGGGCTGGACGAATCCTACCTGGCCTACCGCCTGGGCCAGACGGCCTACCTGGGCAACCGCCTGCTGGAGGCCGGCATCCCCATCGTCGAGCCGCCGGGTGGGCACGCCATTTACCTGGACGCGGGCAGTCTGCTGCCCCACATCCCGCACGCCGAATTCCCCGGGCAGGCGTTGGGCGCGGCGCTGTACCTGGAAGGCGGGGTGCGCGGGGTGGAAATCGGCTCAGTCATGTTCGGCTACACCGACCCTGACAGCGGCGAGGAGGTCTACCCCAGGCTGGAGCTGGTACGCCTGGCCATCCCGCGGCGGGTGTACACCCAGAGCCACCTGGATTTCGTGGCCGACACGCTGATCGCCCTCAAACAGCGGGCAGAGAGCCTGCGCGGCTACCGCATCACCTACGCCCCGCCGCTGCTGCGCCATTTTACGGCCCACTTCGAGCCATTGTAAGATTGCCCAAACCAGGTTCATTTTCAACAAAAAAAATGCCTGGAGTTTGGCC
>DBMK01000179.1 GCA_002298885.1 Anaerolineaceae bacterium UBA700 | reverse complement strand
AGGGCAGGTGTGTGGTGAAATTTTTCTAGCTCAGATATGCCCCCATTTTATCGATGATGCGCTGGCGGGGCTGGTAACCGGTGAGGCGCTGTTTGGCCTCGCCGTTCACGAACAAGATCAGGGTGGGAACACCCATGACCCCGAACTTCACCGTAAGGTTGGGGCTTTCGTCGACGTCGACCTTGGCCAGGCGGAATTTGCCGCTCCACTCGCCCTCCAGCTTGCGCAGCTCCGGCTCGAGCTGGCGGCAAGGGGCGCACCACACGGCGCCGAACTCCAACAGCACTGGCGTGCCGGATTTCAGGACCTCTTTGTCGAAATTGCCTTCATCCACGTGGAAAAATTCGTCCATAAAACACCTTTCGAATTATTGATAAAACCTGACAGGTCGCACCGGGCGGGACCCTGTCAGGTCTGGGGATCGGATTATTTTTTGCCTTTGCCTTTCTTCTTTTCTTTGTCTTTCTCTTTTGCCTTTTCGCGCTCTTTTTCCTTCTCGCGTTCCTTTTCCTTCTCTTTTTCGCGCTCTTTTTCTTTCTCGCGCTCTTTTTCCTTCGCTTTGGCCTTCTTTTCCTCTTCCTCACCCTCAATCTCGCGCGGTAGGAGCAGCTCGAGCAGCTCGCCTTCCGTGTCGCCGCGCAGTTCACTCCACGAATTAATCGGCACCGAAAGGTAAGCGATCGTGCTGGTCGGCAGCGATTCGATGCGCCCGCTGACCATCTGCAACAAGCCCTCCAGGCCCGGGTTGTGCCCGATGACCATTGCCCGCTCGATGTCGGCCGGCAGTGCAACCAGGCCTTCCACGTATGCGGCTGGTTCGGCCAGGTAAAAACTGTCGATGTATTGGATATCGCCCACAAAACCGCAGGCAGCGGCCAGCAGCTCGGCCGTCTGGCGGGCACGCACCGCTGGCGAGGAAAGGATGATCTGGGGGACCAGCTCCTTCTCCATCAATAAGGCACCCATCTGCGGGGCGTCTTTCTTGCCACGCTTGTTCAAGGGCCGGTCAATGTCGCTCAGCTCGGTATCTTTCCAACTCGACTTGGCGTGACGCATCAGCAGCAAGGTCTTCATCGTACACCCTCCTAATAAATCAACCTGGAGAAGAAAGTTTAAGTCAAGCGAATCGAACCAAGTATAACATGACTGATATTGAATTGGGTATGCAAGGTTGTCTAGGGCGCGAGGGCATCTATTGAAGTTTCAAAAACAATTACGGCCTGCCCGGCCATGTAGACGCGGCTGCCTTCCAGGCGCAGGCGCAGCGTGCCGCCGCGGGGCGAGGCCTGGTAGGCTGTCAGCGATGTGCGGCCAAGTCTGGCGGCCCAAAAGGGGGCCAGGTGCGTGTGGGCCGATCCGGTGACCGGGTCCTCATCGACGCCGGCGCGCGGGTTGAAAAAGCGCGAGACGAAATCGTACGCCGGGGGCGGGTCGTTTTCTCTACCGGCGCCTGCCAGGCCGGTGATGGCCACGGCGCGTACGCCGTCCAGCGCGGCCAGGGCAGAAAAATTAGGCCGGGCGCGGCGTACCGCCGCCTCGTCCGCCACCTCGACCAGGTAAGTCATGTTCGCCGAGCGCCCGCAGTAGTGCGCCTCCACCCCCAGGGCCGCTAGCAGGCCGGGCGGCGGCGGCACCGGTTCGACCGGGTTGGCGGGGAAATCCAGCTCGATCCAGCCGCCGGCCTGGCGGGCGCTCAAGGGTCCGCTGAGCGTGGCAAACCGGGCGGGATCGCCCGGCGCCAGGCGTCCCGTCCGGTACAAGATGGCCGCTGAAGCCAGCGTGGCGTGCCCGCACAGCGCCATCTCGATGCGCGGCGAGAACCAGCGCAGGCGGTAGCCGTCCCCCTCCGGCAACAGGAAGGCCGTCTCGGAAAGGTTCATCTCCTGGGCCACGGCCTGCATCCAGGCGTCCGGGCGCGGCGCATCCAGCAGGCACACCCCGGCGGGGTTGCCCTTGAACGGCTCGGAGGTGAAGGCGTCGACCTGGTAGAGGGGGATTCTCATATTGTCTTCGTCCAGGCCCAGAAGAGCCTCACCCCCCTGCCCCCTCTCCTGGAAAGGAAACTACTTTCCAGGAGAGGGGGAGATGAATTAAATGAAACATGCGATTCTCTCGCGTGTTTTTCAGAATCATTGCTAATCCTCTCCCCTTCCCTCTCCGGAAGCTGTTTTTGCTTCCGGGGAGGGAAGGGGCTGGGGGATGGGTGGGGTATTTCGCGAGGCATTTCTCGCCTCTACGGAGGCGGTCACAAAATATACTACTCAACCTACCTCAGTTATCTCGTCCAGCGAATGGGCTGCCTTGTCGCCGGCCAGTGCCAAAATGACCTCGCGCTCGAGCGTGCGCGCCACCACCTCGGTCGGGTGAGCGGCCAGGCCTTTGCGGCTGGTCTCGACGGCCGGCCCGAACTGGCCGGTGCGCCGGTACAGGTCGGCCAGCAGGATCTCGGCCGTGCCGGCTTCCTCGAAGCCAGGCAGGCTGGGCCGTCCCTGGCGGGTCTGCTCGAAATGTTCCAGGGCTTCCAGGCGGCAGGCGGTGGCCGGGCCGGGCTTGCCGGCGTCATCGCAGGCCCAGGCGGCGTGCAGCGCCGTCCAGCCGGCGCCGGTGTGCTCGTCGTTGGCCTGCTGGATGGCGGCCCAGGCCATGAAATGCCGCGCCAGGCGGGGCAGCGAGCGCCGGCGTAGCAGGGCCTGGTACGCTTCCTGGCGCACCACCTTCTCGGCCAGCGGGTAATCGCGGTCGATGTGGGGGGCGCAGTAGCCGCAGTTTGGGCAGGATTGGATCCAATAGGGCAGGGTGGAGCGCAGCTCCTCGGGCGGCCGGGTGTCCAGGTCGGGCATGCCATGCCGCTCCACCAGCTCCGCCACGCTCTGCTGGCTGATCGTGCCGCATAATGCGCATTCGGTATCGATTTGAATAACGGTAGGCATAGGGCAATTATAGTCAAAATTTATCCCGAAGAGGGGCTTTAATTTCACCACACGCCTGTCCTGGCGGGCGGTGCCAGGGCAGGTGTGTGGTGAAGTCTTATCGAATGGTACAATTTAAACCATGAGAATCGCCTGCATCTCCGCCTCGCAGGTGCCTTCGGGCACGGCCAATAGCATCCAGGCCATGAAGGTCTGCCAGTCGCTGGCGCAGGCGGGGCACACGGTGTGCCTGTGGCTGCCAGGGAGCGCCGCTGTGGCGGATTGGCCGGCCCTGGCCGAGCAGTACGGCCTGGCGACGCCCTTCGAGCTGCGCTGGCTGCCCTCGCGCCGGTCCTTGCGCCGCTACGACTTCGCCTGGCAGGCGCTGGGGGCGGCGCGCGCCTGGGGCGCCGAGGCGGTGTATACCTGGGTATTCCAGGCGGCCTTAATGGCATTGTGGCGCGGCCTGCCGCTGCTGCTGGAACTGCACGACCGGCCCAGCGGCTCCTTCGGCCCGTGGCTGTACCGGCGCATTGCCGGCCACCCGGGCAAGAAGCGCCTGCTGTTCATCACCAAGGCATTGCAAGCCGTGCTGGAACGCGAGCAGGGCTTGCATATTCCGCCCACCCAGGCGGTGATCGCCCCGGACGGGGTGGACCTGGAGCGCTACCAGGACCTGCCCGACCCGCCCGCCGCCCGCCGCCAGCTCAGCCTGGCGGAGGGGTTGACCGCCGGCTACACCGGGCACCTGTACTCCGGGCGGGGCATGGACCTGCTGCTGCGCCTGGCCGAGCGCTTTCCGCAGGTCAACTTCGTGTGGACCGGAGGGCGGCCGGATGACGTGGCCTTTTGGCGCGCCCGCATCGCCGAGAAGGGCCTGGGCAACGTTTGCCTGACCGGTTTCGTGCCCAACGTGAAGATTCCGCTCTACCAGGCGGCGGCTGACGTGCTGCTCATGCCTTACGAGCAGGTCATCACCGGCTCGAGCGGGGGCAACACGGCCGAGGTGTGCAGCCCGATGAAGATGTTCGAGTACATGGCTGCTGGGCGGGCCATCCTCTCCAGCGACCTGCCCGTGCTGCATGAAGTGTTAAACAGCGACAATGCCATCCTTTGCCCACCCCCGCCCCTGGATTTTGCGGCCTGGGAATCCGCCCTGTCCCGCCTTTCCGCCGACCCCGCCCTGCGCCTGCGCCTCTCCGCCCAGGCCCGCATGGACGTAGCCCAATACGCCTGGATCGAACGCGCTCGGCATACATTGGATGGATTTTAAGGGAAAAAGGAATAATATTTCACTATAGCCTATTTTCTTCCGCCGACCGCGGCGCTTACGCCGAGGCCGATGTAGATCGTGCCGGCGACGTAACGCTGGAAGCGCAGGAACCAGGGGCTGCGCCGCAGCATGCCCCCGGCCGTGCCGGATAATAACGCGTACAGGCTGTCGGTGACCACGGCCATGCCGACGAAAATAATCCCCAGCAGGAAGAACTGCTGGCTGATGCTGCCCTTGCCGGCGTCCACGAATTGCGGCAGGAAAGAGAGGAAGAACAGGGCCGTCTTCGGGTTCAGCGCGGCTACAACGATTCCCTGGGCGAAGGTCTGGCGCAGGGTTTTTCTTTCTGCGGTGTTGGCTGCCTGCGACGCGGCCGGGCGCAGCAGGGTGCGTAGGCCCAGGTAGACCAGGTAGGTCGCCCCGGCGTAGCGCACCACGCTAAACGCAAGCGCCGAGGTGAGCAGGATAGCCGAAAGCCCCAACGTCGCCGCCAGGACGTGGACCAGGTTGCCCAGCTCCACTCCCAGCACCGAGGCCAGGCCGGCCTTGCGCCCCTGGTCCACGCTGCGGGTGATGATGTACAGCACTGCCGGCCCGGGCGTGAGCAGAAGCACCAGCGCCGCCAGGACGAACACCGCCAAATTCGCAGGCACTACCAACGCTCCCATGATTAATTCTCCGCTAGCAAATAAGTATGCATTATAAATCAACTGCAATTTTCACCACACACCTGCCCTGGCGGGCGGTGAATATACTTACTCCCTCATGAATCCTCATCTTTAGCAGTAAAATACACTCACCCATGTCTCTGCGCATTCATTTCATCATTTCAATTGCCGCCGCGGCAGTGTTGGGCGCGGCGGTGGCCGCTCTGAGCGCCGGCGCTCCATTCTTCCCCGGATGGCTGGCGGCGGGGCTGCTCTCCTTCGTGGCCGTATTTTCGCTGCTGGCTGCCTGGCGCTGGGCCGGCGGTGGGAGGACTTTGGCCTGGATGGTGGCCCTGGCCTTCATGCTGCGCCTGGCGCTGGGTATCACCGTCTCCTTTGGTCTGGAGGCCTTCGGCTACCAGGACGAAAAGGTGCAGCACTCTGGCTACCTGTACGCGGATGCCTTCACCCGCGACAACGACGCCTGGGACCTGGCCCACTCGGAAAAGCCCATTCTCTCCAGCTTCCAACAGCAGATCGTGTCCGACCAGTACGGCGGGGCGCTGGCGCTCAGCGCCTCCATTTACCGCTTCCTCAGCCCGGACGCCCACCGGCCTTTCCTGATTCTCATCCTGACCGCCTTTGCCGCTGCCCTGGGCGTGCCCTTCTTCTGGAAGGCAGTTCGCAAACGCTGGGGCCCGGCCGTGGCCGGCACGGCGACCTGGGTGCTCGTGCTCTACCCGGAGAGCGTGCTGCTAGGCGGCAGCCAACTGCGCGAGCCGTTCCTGATCGGCCTGGCCTGCATCGGCTTTTGGGCCGTGTTTACCTGGCGGCAGCAGCGCCGCCCGGCTGTGCTCGCTGCCGGCATTTCTCTGTTGCTGATGGCGCTTTTCTCCTGGAGAGTGGCCCTGGTGGTGCTGGGCATCCTGGTCGTCTGCTTCTGGCTCGAATACGTCGGCGACCTGCCGCGGCGCAGCTACCAGGTGGCGGGCTGGATTGGGCTGGCCGTGGCCATCGTGGCGGTGGGCTATTTTAGCTGGAACTGGATGACCACCGCCTCCAATTTCGACGTCGGGCTGTCGGTCCACGAATCGGGCTGGGTGCAGAAGATCGTTAACCAGCTCGGCCCGGCCTGGCGCACACCGTTCCTCACCGCCAAAGGCCTGTTCGAGCCGGTGCTGCCGGCCATTTTGGTCGATACCCCTCCCATCGTGTGGAAGGTGATCGGCCTGCTGCGCGCCTTCGGCTGGTACCTGCTGGCGCCGATCTTTCTGTACGCCATGTTCGCCGCGCTGCGCGCCGGGTCGCCTCGCGACCGGCGCCTGCTGGTTGGCCTGGCCCTGGCAGGGCTGGTGTGGATCGTCATTTCTTCGGCCCGCGCCGGCGGCGACCAGTGGGACAACCCGCGCTACCGCACCATCCTGCTGCCCTGGATCGCCGTGGTGGCTGGCTGGGGCTGGCAGTACGCCCGCCGCACCCGGGACGCCTGGCTGGGCAGTTGGGCGGCGGCTGAGATCATCTTCGTGGGCTTCTTCCTGTGGTGGTACATCTCGCGCTACACCGCCATCGTGGGCAAGCTCGAATTCTGGCTCATGGTGGGTATCATCCTGGTGCTGGCCTTAATGGCACTGGCCGCGCCCGGCCTGTGGTTCCTCTACAAAAAGCGCCGCGCCGCCGGCCAGCGCCTGGACCTGCTCGCCGAGCTGCGCGCCTTCCTCGCCCTCAAGCCCGCCCCTCAACCCACTCCTTCTGAGGCCTCCTTACCTGCCGGCCAACCGCCGTCCGTCGAACCATCCGCCTCACCGGATAATCCTGATTCCCAGCCCGCTGCCCTCCCCGCCCTATCCACCGCTCCCACGCCTCCCTCTCCCGCTTCACGGCTCACGTCTCACGTTTCCCGTCTCGACCTCCTCGCTACCCTCGCCTTCCTGGCCTTCGCCATCCTCTATTTCCTGGGCCGCCTGCAGTCGAATTACCCAGTGGTCATTCTCACCGGCGACGCAGGCAACATCGCCAGCTACGCCGCCGCCCAGGACCACCCGGACTGGTTCAAGCTGGACCCGGCGCTGGGGGATGCCAACAACACCGGCGTTTACGCCACCCTGCACATCCCGCTGATCCGCGCCCTGGCCCGCCTGACCGGCGGGGATTACGGCCTGGCCTACGTCTGGCTGCTGCTGCCGCAGACCTTCTTGCAGCTTCTCGGTTTTTACATTTTCGGAAGGGTATTGTTCAAGAACCGTTTCTGGGCGTTTCTATTGGCCTTCCTGACCGCCATGATCGTGATCAACGTCGGCCTGGGCGAGATCTGGGGCGTGTGGCGAGATGCCCTGCCGCGGGTCACGTTCCAATCCCTGCTGCCCTACCTGCTGGCGCTGGTGCTGGTGTGGAAGGACCGCCCGGCACGCTGGCCCTGGCTGATGGTCTTCGCCGGGCTGCTGGTCTACGCTCACCCCATCAGCGCCCCGGCCTGGGGCTTTGCCATCTGGCTCAGCTTGTGGCTGCTGCAGCCGCGGGATTGGAGCTGGCGGCGGCGCATCCTGGTTATGCTCGGCCTGGGGGCGGTGTTTCTCGTCCCCATTGCGCCTTTTGCCATCAACTACCTCTCCTACCAGACGCGCAACACACCCGCCGATTACGCCACGGTGATGGCTATTTTACAGGCTTATTCGCCGGCCAACCTGCTCAACATCCCGGCGGCCTTCGGTGAGTTCCTGCTGAACATGACCCGCAGCCTGCTCATCCCGGTGGGACTGGCCGGGTTCGTAGTCACCTGGCTACTCAAAAAGGGCGAGCGCACGGAGATCAAGATCGTGCTGCTGTGGGCGGCGGGGATTTTCATCACCAGCATCGTCGTACCCTTTGGCGAGCAGATCGCCGAGCAGAGCCTGCACATCCTGCCGATCGAGACCGAGCTGGTGCGCGGCATCCGCTACTTCGTGCCTCTCCTGCTGCTGTTCTGGCTGTGGCCTCTGGTCGAGCTGGCGCCGCGCCTGGCCCTTCCGCAGGCGCGCCGGGCCGCCATCGGGCTGGGCATCCTGCTCTTCGGCTTTTGGGCCGCCACCAACCGCCCGGACGTGCGCTACATGGGCCAGGCCGCCCTGTGCCTGGCCCGGGGCCGACTGGTGTGCGAGTCCGACCGGGCCATCGACGACCTGGTGGTGGCTCTGCGCACCCAGACACAGCCCGGCGAAGGTGTATTTTTCTTTAACAGCGCCCCCGCCACCACCTCGCAGACCCTCAGCGTGCGCTACGCTGCCCTGCGCCCGCTGGTTTTCACCACTCGCGACAACGGCATTCTGAGCTACGCCAACCGGGCCGCCCTGCCGGCCTGGCTGGCCATCACCCGCCAGGTGGAAGCCCTGCAGGACATGCCCGACCCCCAGCAGCGCCTCGAGCGCCTGGTGCCCCTGGCCGTGAGCCTGAAGGCTACCTACCTGGCGATCGACTTCGCCGTCACCCCGCAGGCGCTGACCGGGTTTCCGGTGAAGGTGATTATGCAGAACGACACGTATACGTTAATGGAATTGAAGTAGAAGTTTTATTATTAAGCTCCAAGGTGGTCTGCGACCCCCGTATCGGGCCACAGCCGCCTGGGTGACCTGGACGGCGGTCACAGACCGCCTGCGAGCAGAGGAGAATCTTCTTCAGCCTGGCGCTCAGAAAAAGCACCTTTGCTTAGTGCAGGTGTCCAATAAATACGTCCTTAACATCATAATCCCCATCAGGTTCCAGCCCTACCAGTTTTCCTGTGCCGTGGAGATTATCATATCTCCCCGTTCCGCTGAGCACATTCCAGTTGGCGTTGTCTCCCCGGAAATCCACCCTGACTTCCATCTGTATGATGAAAGTTCCACTTCCATCGCCGCATGTGAACAGCTTGCGCACAAAATAGTTCACCCCGCGATCGCTCTGGAATCCAGATGGCTTACTTAAAACGTCCATGGAATCCCCTGAGGGGCAAATAAGCCCTGCATCTACCGCCGGTCCGGTGGCCACGAATGGACCGAAAGACCCGTTCTCCCCAAAAGAAGTGTGAGCCACGATTGACACATCCACCGGTTTATCGGCGGCTGCCGTTGAAATGCCTAGCGTCAGCAGCAGGATAGCTGCCAGGATGATCGAAACAATTGGTTTACGCATTTTGAACTCCTTTTCCCCAAAACAAAATGGTCGAACTTCCATCGAAAAGGATGCAAGCGCAATATTTTTTGATCACCTCCAATTCCTGGTTTCACCCAAAATAAAAACCGCTGGCATGACCAGCGGTTGTGAAAGTTACCTTTGAATGGCCCACCGCCCTCTATGTACATCTGGCGAGGTTACTTCACTGACATCGTACCATTTTTCACAATCAAAGTCAATAACGACACAAGCGCTCCGAAGGGACTCAAAATAGAACGGTAATATTTTCCCGCTAAGCTCCAAGGGGGTCTATGACCCCCGTATTCAGCCAATTCCCTGCGCAATTGAAAAGGCGGTCATCCCTTTCACTCTTTCAGGGTACTACGTGAAGGTGCTGCGCGAAGACCACCTGCGAGCGCTAAACTATGTGTATCGTACACATTCCCAGGATGATCACCAGGCTCAAAATGCCAAAGGCAGACCATATCAGGAGATATTGGGCGTAAGGCAGGCTCAGGATGGGCTGACTCATTGCGGCCATCTCCTGGACATTGCTGGCGGTGGTTGAATTAACACCCAGCAGCCAGAGGCGCGAGTACTGCCAGGGCTCGTCGATGGTCCACAGGTTGACCCACAGATTGGCACCCTGGTACTGGCGAATCCAGTCTGTGGATAGGCCATACTCGGCGTTGACGACCTGATATCCGGCTGTTTTCAGGTCGGCGGCCGGGAGAGGCGCCTGGAAATCGAGCCCAACCGCCGGTTTCATGGCCGGCGCAGCCGAGCGCAAGATTGGGAGCTGGTTCTGATCCGCCAGGAACCACACCTGCGAATCGATCCCGGCCGCTTGAATCTGACGGAGGCAAAGGTCGAAGAAGGATTCGGTATAGGCCTGATCTGCCGGGGGCTGTTTCAAATCGAAAATGAAAACCAGCTTGTCGGCGCGCACAATTTGCAGTACCTGCTCCAGGGTGGGCACGGCCTGGCGGGAATATTCTTCGATCAGCCCGGCATCGACCTTTCCGTTGGCTACGGCGGCAAAAGGATCCTGATCGACGAACCACTGCCCGGCGTTTAACTGGCTCACTTCCGCCATGCTAAAGTATTCCGCTCGATCTTTGGCGCGCGCCGGGAAGAGGGCTTTCACGTCGGTGGTTCGCAGCAGGGTATCGTCATGCATTAAAAAGAGCGCCCCGTCGCGGCTGACGTGGATGTCCGTCTCCAGGCCGTACACGCCCAGATCGGCAGCCAGGGCTGCGGAAGCGAGGGTGTTTTCGGGGGCAAGCATGGAAGCCCCGCGGTGGGCGATGAGGAGCGGTTTGGCCGGCAGGCTTCCCCGGTAGACCGAATCCGGTGGAAAGGCCAGCGGCAAGGCCCACAAAGCAGCCAGGGCCGCCAGGAGCAGTCCCACAGGCAGGAAATCAAACTTCTTTCCGGCCTTTTTTTGCCGGATCAGGCGACCCCTCAGCCAGAGCCCAACGGCTGAAGCTGCGCAAAGCAGGATGATCGGGTCCAGAATGATGCGATAATACAGCAGCATCTGGGCGATGCGCGGCACCTGAACGGGCGATTCTTTCAACAGGAGCCAGAAGCTGCCGTAAAAGAATGCGATGTAGATCAGAGCGGTCACAATATACAGCCAGGCCGTCAGGATAGCCAGGCGGTGACTGCGCTTGAGTCTGTAAAGGATGATGCGGGCAGCGCTCCAGATTCCGATCAGGGCTGAGACCAGCATGCAAATGCTGATGTAATCCTGGGATGCGCCGAGCATTTTGGTCAGATAGTCGTTGGTGCTGGAATAAAACAGGCTGTTGGTCAGCCAGAAGGCTAGAAAGAGGGCGACATGGACCAGCAAAATGCACGGAAGAATGAATTGGGTGAACTTGCTATCGATACGAGCCATCGAAACCCTCCCTTCAGGAACCTGAAAAGACCCCCTGCGATCCACAGTGATTCCTTTAAAAATAGTCTACATCTTTTCCAATGAAAAACAATACCGGAAATCGCGGGCCGGCTGTTCTTGGGATACGGCGGTCACCCCTTTCAGGGTGCTTCGCGAAGACCGCCTGCGAGCATTGAAAACCAACGCTCCAAGGGGGTCTGTGATCCCCGTTTCGTGCCAGTCGCCTGCATGCCGATACGGCGGTCACAGACCGCCTAAGAGCATCGAAAACCAACGCTCCGAGGGGGTCTGCGACCCCCGTATCTTGCCGATTATAATTACTGTAGAGACGGCGGTCACAGACCGCCTGCGAGCGTGGAGACTGCAAATCTAAAATCTAAATTCTAAAATCTAAAATTCTTTTCTTCCTTAATCATTTTTCCATTTCCCTTAAAACCATTTATAATCTTCCTATTCCCTCTCCTCCAGGTCTCTCTCATGGATGTCTCCCTCATAATCCCGGTCTATAACGAAGAAGAAAGCATCCCGCTGCTGTACCGCGCCATCTGCGACGCCATGCGCGAATACCAGGGGCGCTGGGAGGCGGTGCTGGTGGACGACGGCAGCAAGGACGGCAGCCTGGCAGCCCTGGAGCGGGTAGCGTCCTCCGATCCCTGGCACATGCGCGTGGTGGCCCTGCGCCGCAACTTCGGCCAGACCGCGGCGATTGCCGCCGGCATCGACCATTCCTGCGGCGACATCGTGGTGCTGCTGGATGCCGACCTGCAGAATGACCCGGCCGACATCCCCATGATGCTCGAAAAGATCGACGAGGGCTACGATGTGGTCAGCGGCTGGCGCAAGAACCGCCAGGATACTTATCTGACCCGCACCCTGCCCTCCAACATGGCCAACTGGCTCATTTCGACGGTCACCGGCGTGCACCTGCACGATTACGGCTGCACGCTCAAGGCTTACCGCCGCGAGGTGATCACCGGCTTCCGCCTGTACGGTGAGATGCACCGCTTCATCCCGGTCTACGCCAACCAGGTGGGGGCGCGCCTGCTCGAGGTGGAAGTGCACCACCACCCGCGCCGCTACGGCAAGGCCAAATACGGCCTGGAGCGCACGCTCAAGGTGGTCCTCGACCTGCTCACGGTCAAATTCCTCAACTCGTTTGCCAACAAGCCGATTTACCTCTTCGGCGGCGCAGGCATCGCCCTGATGGCTGCGGCTGCCCTGGTCATGCTCTACCTGTTCCTGCGCAAGGTCTTCCTGGCTGTCAGCGTCACCACTTCGCCCCTCTTCCTCCTCAGCGCCATGGTGGGGGTGATGGGCTTCCAATCGATCCTCATGGGCCTGATCGCCGAACTGCTGGCGCGCACCTACCACGAATCGCAGGGGAAACCCACTTACACGGTGCGCAAGGTAATCAATATTGATCGGAAATAGTCCTACTCCCGAAAGCGCCCCGCCGCCGGCGACCCCGCTCGACTCTACATCCCGCAGAATTTCCTGGGTGCGCATCCTGGGCACCCTGCTGGCGGTTGCGCTGGTGGTCTACCTGATCGTCGAGCAGGGCTGGCAAGCCCTGGTCGATTCGCTTTTCCAGGTCTCCTGGACCGTCTTTGCAGGCGCCCTCCTGCTGATTCTGCTCTCGCGCCTGGCCACGGTCGGCCGCTGGCACGTGCTGCTGCGCTCGGCAAACGTGCCCATCGACCTGCGCCAGAGCTTGCGCCTGGTGTTCGCCGGGCTGTTCTCGGCCAATTTTCTGCCCACCACGGTCGGCGGGGACCTGGTACGCTTTGCCGGCGGCGTGCGCCTGCGCCTGGACGCGGCCGTGGTGGCCGCCTCGCTGGTCATGGACCGCCTGGTGGGCATGGCCGGCATGGCCACCGTCCTGCCGATCGGCCTGGTGCGCTTCTTCAGCCTGCCCCTGGCGGCCTGGCCTTCGGCGCAGCCGGCTCAAAACATTGCCCTGCCGGCAGCGCTCGGGAAAGGGATCGAATGGGGGCGGCGCAAGCTCGCTGGTCTGTGGGTCTCGCTTCGCCAGGCCGTGCGCCTGTGGCTGAGCCAGCCGCGCCAGCTTTTCGTGGCTTACCTGTTTACCTGGGGCCACATGCTGAGCACCTTCCTGACCGTGTGGCTGATCTTCCAGGCCCTGGGCGAGCCGATCTCCTTCTGGCTGGTAGCCGGCCTGTGGAGCATGGGCTATTTCATTACCCTCCTGCCCATCTCGATCAACGGCCTGGGCGTGCAGGAAGTGGCCCTGACCTATCTCTTCACCAATTACGGCGGGGTTGCGCTGCACAGCGTGCTGGCCATGGCCCTGTTGATGCGCGCCCTGCCCATCCTGGCCAGCCTGCCGGGGGCGCTGTTCGTGCCGGCCCTGCTCCAGCCGGAACGGGCGGCCGAGAAGCAGGCATGAAGCGATCCTGGCTGCTGCGCCTGCTCCTGGCGCTCGGGCTGCTGCTGGCCGGGGCGGCCTTGTGGCAGTTGAGCCGGGACGGAATCGGTTTCGGCAAGCTGCTCGGAGTCTATAACTGGAAGTATTTGCTGGTGATGGCGGTAGTCGCTGCCAGCGGGATTGCCTATGGCTACGGCCTGTGGCTGACCCGGGCGGCGGCATTGGAGCGCAGCCTGGAGCGCCTGCGCCGGCTGCGCGAGCGGCTGGCGCGCCTGGGGGCGCTGAACTGGCTTGGCCTGCTCCTGTTGGGGCTGGCGACGCCGCTGGTGGTCATGGTCTGGCCTTTCAGCGAGGTCTTCGTCAGCCTGGCGCCGCGCTTGTGGCTGCTGTGGCTGCTGGCGCTGCCTGGGGCCGTTCTAATCGGGGCTGCCCGCCGCAGCACGCCTCCTTTTCCAGCCATGATTGCTTCGTTGATGTTCCTGGGGATGGCCACCGAGCTGCTCACGAACCTGCCGGCCCTTTCCGCCAGCGACCTGTCGCTGGAATGGTCGGAGGGCAGCCGCTATTACTACGCCTCGCTCTTCGTCGCCCCGCAGGTCTACGGCGAAAGGCTGCCGCTGCCCATCCTGCATCCCACCCGTTATTTCCTGCAGTCCCTGGCCTTCCTGGTGCCCGGGGCGACTATTGCCTTCCACCGCGCCTGGCAGGTGTTCCTGTGGCTGGCCTGCAACGGCCTGGCTGCCTGGGCCCTGGTGCGGCGTCTCAAGCCGGCTAACCGCTTCACGGCCGCGCTGGCGGCGGCCTGGGTCTTCCTGTTCTTCTTTCAGGGAGCCATTTATTACCACCTGGTGCTGTGCGCCGTGCCGGTACTGCTCTGGTTCGACCGGCGGCGCTTCTGGCGCTCGCTGGGGGTGGTGCTGCTGGCCTCCATCTGGGCCGGCCTGAGCCGGATCAACTGGTACCCGGTGCCGGGTGTGCTGGCGGCGGTGCTGTACCTGCTCGAAGAACGGCAGGGGGCGCGCTCCCTGTGGCGCTACCTGGTGGCTCCCGCCGCCTGGGCCCTGGCCGGCACCGGCCTGGCGTTCCTGGTCAACCAGGCCTACATCGCCGTCTCGGGCGACCCGCCGGAGGTGTTCGGCTCGGCGCTTTCCTCGCCGCTGCTGTGGTACCGCCTCTTCCCGAACGCCACTTATGGCCCGGGAATCCTGCTGGCCAGCCTGGCGGTGTTTGCGCCGCCCCTCGCCTTAATTGCGGTGAAGGTCCTGCCCCGCCTGCGATCCTGGGCGCCGGTGCGCCTGCTGGGAGTCGCCGGGGTGCTGGGCGCATTCTACGCCGCCGGGATCGTGGTCAGCGTAAAGATCGGCGGCGGAGGCGACCTGCATAACCTGGATAACTTCATTTTGCTGCTGGCGGTCGTCACCGCCTATGCCTTCTTCGACCTCATCCCGCCGGACAGGGGCGCGGAAACGGCCCCCGCCCGCTCTGCGGCGACATCGTCCGCTTTACTGGCCCTGGTTGTGCTGTTTACCGCGGCCATGCCCCTGGCCCCGGCGGCCAACCTGCTCGCCGAAATCCCGCTGCGGGCCAAGCCGGCGCGCCAGGCCGAGGTGATCCAGACCCTGCAGAAGCTGATCGACCAAAACGCCGGAAAAGGCCCGGTGCTGTTCATCACCGAGCGCCAGCTCGTGACCTTTCACAATTTAAGCGTGCCCAGCTTCGAGCCGGAATATGAGAAAGTCTTCCTGCTGGAGATGGTCATGGCGGGTAACCAGGCTTATTTGGACCGGTTCCATTCCGAACTGGCAGGGCACTATTTCTCGCTGATCGTCACCGAGCGCATGAACTCCAATATCCAGGACAGCACCCGCCAATTTTCGGAAGAAAATAATCTGTACGTCGAGCGGGTGGAGATACCGGTGCACGCCGCCTACAAGCTCACCCAGCAGTTCGACGACCTGAACCTGGACGTGTACACGCCAAAATAGCATTATTGGATGACCTCTCCCCCGACCTCTCCCCTGAAGGGGAGGGGAGAAAAAAGACTCAAGAAATTTGCGGCGTTTTTCGCCGCAAATTTCTCGAATCTTTCCTAATATTCTCCCCCTTCCCTTCAGGGAAGGGGGCT
>DBMK01000006.1 GCA_002298885.1 Anaerolineaceae bacterium UBA700 | reverse complement strand
TTAATTCCCCCCGCCCGATTTTGGGGCGGGGGCAGGGGGTGGGGCTTTTTTGTTGCCTTGATAGGCTAAACTCTAGAGTATTAGAGAGTTTTAGCCAGGCCGACCTGATCGTTGAACTCGGCGATCAGGCGGTCGATCTCGGGAACCTGGGCCTGGATGTCGGTCCAATAGTTGGGATCGTACCATTGAGCCTGGATTTCGTCGTAGCTCTTGCCCTGCTGTTCAACCCAGGTGAAATACTTGAGGTTGTGGACGGCCTTGCGGGCGGGGTAGCTCAGCTCTTCCATGTTGTCCGTGGTCAGTCCGTGCAGGCTGGAGAAGACCTCGGCGGCGTCGAAGCCGGTGAATTCGCCCATGTCGCGGCGCATCTCGGTGATGCGGCTGCCGTACAGCTCCATCGAGTCGGTCAGGACGCACAGGACCACGTCGTTCTCGCCCAGTTCGTACCACTTGGCGAACTTGATGGCGGAGAGCATGTTGGCGATGCCGGAGAAGCCCAGCAGGTCCAGCTTCGAGACGATGGCCTCGGGGACGCCCTTGCGTACCAGGTACTCGCGCCCGGCGGGCTCGTTGAACAGGCGCATGATGCGCACGACCACGTTGTCGTCGATGGCCATGACCATGTCCGTATTCTTGATGTTGTGAATCCAGGGTACATGCTTGTCGCCGATGCCCTCGATGCGATGGGCGCCGAAGCCGTTCTGGAGCAGGGTGGGGCACTGCAGGGCTTCGCTGGCACCGATCTTGCTGCCCGGGAAAGCCTGTTTCAAGTAATCCCCACAGCCGATGGTGCCGGCGGAACCGGTGGTCAGGGTGACGCCGCGGTAGGAGTCCTTGGGTCCCATGACCTTCTTGAGCACTTCTTCCATGGCGTGCCCGGTGACTTCATAGTGCCACAGGTAATTGCCGAACTCCTCAAACTGGTTGAAAATCATCAGGTCCTGCCCGCTGGCAGCCAGTTCCTTGCACTTGTCGAAAATCTCTTTGACGTTGCTCTCGCTGCCAGGGGTGGCGATGACTTCACTGGAGATTTTCTTCAGCCAGTCGAAGCGTTCCTGGCTCATGCCCTGGGGCAGGATGGCGATCGATTCGCAGCCCATGAGGGCAGAATCGTAGGCGCCGCCGCGGCAGTAGTTGCCGGTGGAGGGCCAGACGGCCTTCTGGGTGGAGGGGTCGAATTGGCCGGTCACCAGGCGGGGGACCAGGCAGCCGAACGCAGCGCCAACCTTGTGGGCGCCGGTGGGGAACCACTTGCCTACCAGGGCGATCACGCGCGCCTTGGTGCCGGTGAGACTGGAGGGAAATTCGATGTAATTCACGTCGCCGTAGCCGCCGCCGGAGGTAACCGGCTGGTTGTGCCAGTTGATGCGGAACAGGTTGCGCGGGGCCACGTCCCACAGGCCGACGCTGTGGAGCTGTTCCTTCACCTTGGCCGGGATCAAGGCCGGGTTCTTCATCTGGGCGAAGGTTGGGACGATAATATTGCGCTCGCGGGCCCGCTGGACGGCGCGCTTGAGGCGGTCCGGATGCATAGTTAAGTCGATTTTTGCCATGGTATTCTCCTGTATTATGGTTTTGAATATTTCTTGCAGTTTACACTGAAAGGTTTCGGTTATTCTTAATCGTCAGGGCCCTGGCTGACGATATATAGTGGACGGCCCTTGACCTCGTCGTAAATTCGTCCGATGTATTCGCCCAGGATTCCGACGCAGATGAGCTGGACGCCGCCCAGGAAAAGCACGGCGATGAGGGTCGTTGCCTGGCCGAGGAAGGATGCTCCGCCGGTGAGGCGGGCAATGGCAACAATTGGGATGGCGATAATGCTCAACCCAGCGGCGATGAAGCCCAGGTAGGATGCCAACTGGAGGGGCAGGTAGGAGAAGCCGGTGATGGCATTGAGCGCCAAACGGAACATCTTGCGAAACGGATACTTGGTGCTGCCGGTGAAGCGGGCGGCGCGCTTGTAGCCCACGCCTACCTGACGGAACCCAACCCAGGCGGACATGCCGCGCAAGAAGCGGTGCTTCTCTCGCATGCTGTTCATTACGTTGACCACCTTGCGGTCCATGAGACGGAAATCGCCGGTGTCTAAGGGAATTTTTACCTCGGTGATGCGGTATATGAGGCGGTAGAAAATTGAGGCAGTGAAGGTCTTGAACCAGGTCTCGCCTTCGCGCTCGGTGCGCACGGCATAGACCACCTCGAAGCCTTCGCGCCATTTGGCAATCAGGTCGAGGATCACTTCCGGCGGATCCTGCAAATCAGAGTCGATAATGATCACCGCATCACCGCGGCTGAAATCTAGCCCGGCAGTGGCGGCGATCTGGTGGCCGAAATTGCGGGCGAAGATCACCGGGCGCACGCGCTCATCCTGCTTGGCCAGGTTGCGAATTGCGTCGGTCGACCCGTCCCTGGAGCCATCATCGACAAGCACGAGCTCCCAGGGCTCCCCGGTTGTGTCCATCACTTCCTTGATGCGTTGGTAGAGGACCGGGAGGTTCTCTACTTCGTTGTAAACCGGGGCGATAATCGAAAAGGTTGGTTGCATGGTCATCGTCCTTCAGGGCTCAACTGGCCCCCCTAAAAACCCAATCGTTCGGGTACCTGTTTACCGGTTGAGGTGCTTCTTTAGCGCTTTCATTGAAGGCTCAATAATCGGAGCCGGCGCAACGGACTGCATGGCGGCGCGGGTATCTTTGAGCCCGCTGCCGGTGTTCATCACCACTACGGGCTCGTCGGGATCGACCAGGTGTTGGGAGAGCGCCTTGAGCAGGCCGGCATAGGAAGTGGCGCCGGCAGGCTCGGCAAAGATGCCGACTTTACCGAGCTGGGCGATGGCTGCAAGGATGTCTTCATCTTTGACGGTCAGGTAGGCTCCGTTGGTTTGGGTGGCGGCGCGCACGGCGCGCACCCCGTCGCGCGGCAGGTCGACCGAAATACTGTCGGCGATGGTGGTAGCAGAGACCGGGGTGATGGTTTCGGTCTTGGCGAAAAAGGCGTTGGCGATGGCAGCCGAGCCTTCGGACTGGATGCCAAACAAGCGGGGCATGACCGGCAGCCAGCCCAATTCGTGAAGGTCTTTGAAGCCCTTGTGCATGCCCGAGATGATGTTGCCATCGCCGACGGAGACGAAGACGTTGACCGGACGATGGTAATCGTGGAGCTTCGAGATGACCTGCTCCCAGATTTCGAGAGCGGCGGTCTTTTTCCCCTCGGCGGTGAACGGGTTGTAGCCGGTGTTGCGGCAGTACCAGCCGAATTCCTGGGCGGCCTCGATGGTCAGGTCGAAGGCCGAGTCGTAGTTGCCGTCGACGAGAATGACCTGGGCGCCATAGACGAGGAGCTGGGCAACTTTGGCCGGAGGGGCGGTCTTGGGAGCGAAGATAACGGCCTTCTGGCCGATGGCGGCAGACATGCCCGCCAGGGCTGCGCCGGCGTTGCCGGTAGAGGCGGTCACCACGACCTCGGCGCCGATCTGGCGGGCGCGGGCCACGACGACGGAGCTAGCGCGATCCTTGAATGAAGCAGTTGGGTTGCGGCCTTCATCTTTAATCCACAGGCGCTCCAACTTGAGTTCACGAGCCAGGGCAGGCGGAGTGTAGAGGGGCGTCCAACCGGCGGCCTTCAAGGGTGTGCCCTCGCCGCCAGGATCTTCCACGGGCAGCAGCGGCAGGTAGCGCCAGAGGGAAGCATCGGCGCGCGAGGTGATGTCGGAAGGCTGGTAGCGCTGGTTGATGGCGCCGTAATCGAGAACGACGTCCAGGTTGCCTCCGTCCTTAGGACACGTATAGGTTACCTGGGTGGGGGAATATTCGGTCTTGCACAATGAACAGCGATAACCAACAAATTCTTTCATGTTACTCCCTTATGTGAAATGTCAGACAACCACCCATATTATATTCGATAAAACCATTTTGGAGTTAAATCAGGGGTTGCATTGCAACCCCTGAAAGTTTTTATTCGTTTTCAAATGGCACGCCCAGCGAAGCCGGCGGCGAGGTTTTCATCGAACGCAGGATGCGGGCAGCCACCTTGCGGGTCTGCGGCGGCATGCCGGCCAGGGTACGCTCGACCCATTCGGCGTTGCCGATGTTCACCAGCAGCAGGGTGAGGATCATCAGCGGGAACGGGGCCACCTGGAGCACCTGCGAGGGAATGTTCGGCAGGCTGGGCTGAAGAACCAGGCCCAACCATTGGAGTAGGGCGAACAGGTAGGCGCCGGCTGCGGCGCGCAGCGGGTTCCAGCCGCCGAAAATGGTGATCGAAAGGGCGATCCAGCCGATACCGTCCAGGCCCGAGATGGTGCCCTTCCATCCGGCCTTGACGCTGAGAGAAAAGATCGGGCCGGCAATGCCAACCAGGGCGCCGCCGATGAATGTGTAAATGTAGCGCAAGCGGTTAACGTTGGCGCCGCGCACGTAAGCCGCCGCCGGCCGCTCACCAATGCCCTGGAGCAGGAGGCCCTGGCGGGTCTTGAAGATCCAGAAATAAGCCAGGCCGATCAGCACAAAGCTGGCGTATACCGTGAGGTCCTGCTTGAAGAACAGGGTGCCCAGGACGGGGAGGTTGCCCAGCAGCGGGATGGGGGCGGCGGGGACGGTGGGACCGGAAGCGCCCATGATCGGGTTGCCGAGGAAATAGGACAGGTCGCGGCAGAGCAGGGTGAGCACGAAGCCGACCGCCACCTGGGACTGTTTGAGAGTGATGCTCGAAAAAGCGACGATCAGGGCGACCAGGCCGCCGACCAATGCTCCGGCCAGGAAACCCAGGATAACGCTGTTGGTGGCCAAGGAGACGGCAAAGCCGGACATGGCGGATAAGAGGATGGTGCCGTTCAAGGACAGGTTGACGACGCCGGCGCGTTCGGTGATGGTCTCGCCGACGATGGCAAAGATCACCGGAGCGGCTCCGGCGATGGCCCCGGCCAGGCCGGCCTGGATTGTGTCCCCGGCCTGGTTCAGGTACAGGAAGACGCCCACGAGAATGGCAATCCCAATGACGATCAGAAGGTTCCGCCAGGTGCGCGCTCTGTCAAGCATGAGAATTCTCCTCAAGTTCAACGTAGAATAATCGATATTCCATGGCTTTACTCTTTCTTGACGAGACGCTGGCGAAGGCCTTCCATCATCAGGACGATCAGCACCAGGGCTTCTTGCAGCACGCCGCCCAATGAAGAATCCAGTTTCAGCACAATCGGCAGTTGGATGCTGCCAATATTAAGGATGGCGAAGAACAACGCCACCGGGGCAACCCAAATGGCCTGATAGTTGACTAGCATGGCGACCAGCAGGCCCAGGAAACCATAGCCCGACGAAATCGATGGGATGAGACGGTGGTAGACTGCCTCCACCTGCAGCG
This sequence comes from Anaerolineaceae bacterium UBA700, assembly GCA_002298885.1. The sequence continues at coordinate 4,970 of DBMK01000006.1, read as the reverse complement.
CTCCAGCAATTCCGGCGAAGGCGCCGCAGATCAGGAAGGATACCATCATGTAGCGGTTGGTGGGGATGCCCAATAAGAAGGCCGAGCGCATATTCTTCCCGACGGCCTTGAGGCGCAGTCCAAAATAAGTGCCGTTGAGCAAGACGTACACCAGGATGATGCCGGCGACGCCGATGACGACCGTCCAGATGCTGAGGCGCAGCTCGCCGATCACGGGCAGGGCCAGGGCGTCGGGGAACGGCTGGGTGCCGCTCATAGAGGCGATGCCGGGGCGCTTCCAGGGGCCGAAGATCAGCCACAGGGTGATTGCGGTAGCGATGAAATTCAACCCAAGTCCGCCGAATATTTCATTGACGCCGCCGTAAATCCTCAAGGCGCCCGCCAGGGCGGCCCACAGGGCGCCGCCCAGCACTCCGGCGAGGATGCCGAGGATGAGGATGATCGAAGGATCGACACTGGAATCCTGCAAGGTGCGCAGGACGAACGTGGTAAAGATGGCTCCCAGGGTGATCTGGCCCTCGATGCCGATGTTCCACAGTCCTGCGGCAAAGGTAATCAACAGGCCGGAACTGGCCAGCAGCAGCGGGACCCAGGCCACGAATACGTTGGCGATATTATCAACCGAGCCAAAGGCGCCGTTGATGATGTTGGAAAAAACGTCCAGCGGATTGGCGTTCGAGACCAAAATGACAATGGCGGTGAATATCAGCGCCAACAGGATGGCGCCCAGGCGAAAACTCAGACCGAGCCAGCGGGAATTCGATTTAAGCATCGATGCTCCTCACGTTCCTAGAATCCTTTACCGCCAATCAAGTTTCCCAACTGCTCGACCGAGGTTTCCACGGATTCGATGGGTTTCGAAACCTTGCCGCCGAAGAAGACCAGGATGCGGTCGCTGTACTGGAGAATTTCTTCCAGATCAGAGGATATAAAGAAAATGCTGGTGTTCAGCTTGCAGCGTTCTTTCAATTTGCCCCAGATCCAGATGGCCGATTCGATGTCGAGGCCGCGGGTGGGGTGTTCGAGGAGGAGCAGCTTGACAGGGTCGCGGCACAGGGCGAGCAAAGCACGCTGCTGGTTGCCGCCGGAAAGCTCCTCGATCTGACTGGCAGGAGTGCCTTTGATGGAGAACGACGCAATGCGTTCTTTGGTGACCTGCTGAGCTTTGTTGTGGTTGATCATGAAGCCGGTGGATTGGTCGGCCAGGATGAAGTGCTCGGTTAGGTTCAGGCCGGAGATAAGGCCTTCCTCCAGGCGAGCAGCGGGCACGTAGGAAATGCCCGATTCAAGGAAGGCGTGATAAGGCTTGCCGGTCAGATCTTTGCTGCCCAACAAGATCTTCCCGCTCACCGGGCGGATCAGGCCGCCGAGGGTGCGCAGGAACTGGCGCTGGCCCGAACCCTCCATGCCGGCCAGGCCGATGACCTCGCCGTGTTGGACCTGAAGGGACACGTCCTGTATCTTGAGCCGGACGTCCTCGATGGACAGTCCGGTGAGGGTGAGCGCGGCCTCGCCGGAGCGGGCATATACCCGGCTGTCGGGCGAGACAACCTTGCCGAACATGAGCTTGACCAGCTCCTGGGTCACGTAGGGCGGATTGACCTCGCCGACTAACTGACCGCGGCGGAAGACGGCCACGCGCTGGCAAAGGCCTTCGACCTCCTCAAGCTTATGTGAGACGAAGATGACGATCATACCCTGTGCGGCCAGCTTGCGCAGGGTTTCAAATAATTTGATCCGCTGGGAGGAACTGATGCCGGTGGTGGGCTCGTCGAGGATCAAGGCCTTGGCGCCCAGCCAGAGCAGGCGCAGGATCTCGAGCTGCTGGCGTTCGCCGACGGTGAGCATATCCACGTAGGTCTCGGGGTCGATATCGAAGCCGAACTGCTGTTCCAGGGCCATAATTTCCTGGAGAGCCCCTTTGCGGTTGGGAATGAGACCGCCTTCCTTGCCGATCAGGAAATCATCGATGACCTTCATCGGGGGGAAATCCAGCGGGTCCTGGTGGAGCATGCCGATCCCCAGGCGCAGCGAACTGGCCGGGTCGGTGATCTTTACGGCCTTGCCGTCCAGCAGGATCTGGCCCTCGTCGGCCTGTATGAAGCCGGAGAGGACCTTCATCAGGGTGCTCTTGCCGGCCCCATTTTCACCCAGGATGCCCTGGATGATGCCGCTGGGGAGCTTCAGGTTGATCCCATCGTTGGCGTGAACTTTTCCAAACCACTTGTGAATATTTCTAAGCTCAATGTCCATGAAGTCAACAGTTCCTGTGACTTATTGCAGTTGCAAATTTAGGGCCGTCCTAAAAAGTAGGGGCACGGGGGATTTCTCCTCGACATAGGTGCTGCCAGGCACCCCCGTGTCCCTACATGGCGTGAACTTTCAAAGAACGTTATTTTATAGACAGCCCCATTTCAAACCGAATTACTTGGTCGGAACACTCTGGCCCTGCATGCCTTCGAGCAGTTGGGGCAGGTACCAGATCTGCTGGTCGGTAGCCGTCTCGCCGTCCTTCAGGTAAGCGGTCTTATCCTGCAGATTGAGTGGACCCTTCCACAGGTTCAGGCCGCCAGCCAGCTCGGCAGTGAACTGATCGAGCTTGGCCGAGGCGTCGGCGGAGAGACCCTGGCCCTTGTTGAAGCCGACAATGGACGTGTCGGGGTTGTTGATGTTGGTCCAATCGGGGCCGGCCCATTCAAAGGCCTGCTTAAAGGTGCCAGCCTGGATTTCCTGGAAATACTTGACGTAAAGCGGACCCCAATTGAAATAGGGGACGCCCAGGCAGACCGTCTGGGCTTCGTCGCAGCCCTTGGCATAGTCGTAGGAGACGGCGAACACTTTCTTGCCAGCCTGGGTGGCCTTGTTGGCCTGCACCAGGGCTTCGGTGGTGTCGATGCCGGAAATGACGACGTCATAACCGCCGTTGAAGAACTCGTTGGCGACCTGGGTAGGATCGGAGGTTACACCGGGGATGTTGAACCAGAAGCCGATCCAGGTGACTTTGAACTGGAGGTCGGCGGCGTTCTTGCCAGCGTACTTGGTCCAGCAGTATTTGGCGCCCAGGAAGGCCGAAGCTGCCAGGCGGCGGGTCTCGTCATTGATCAATGGACCGAGGAAGCCGATCTTGCCGGTCTGAGTGGTCAGTGCGGCGGAGCAGCCGGCCAGGAACTTCATGTATTCCATGCGGCCCATGATATTGACCATGTTGGGCAGGTTCTGGTAGGCCTTGCCGTCCTTCCAGACTGTGTCGCCGGATGCGAAGATGACCGGGATGTCGGTGTGCTTCTTGGCGAAGGCAATGGCGTCATCCTTCATGTCGTCCGAGGTGAAGGCGATGACCTTAGCGCCCTGGGCGAGGAGCTGTTCAGCGAGCTGCAGAACCGTGGTGCCGGGGCGATCAGCTGCGTTGCCTTTATCAATGTAAACCAGCTTCGAGCCGGGCATTTTCTGCATTACATACTGAGCGGCATCGTAGTGGGCCTGGCTCCAGCCCTTATCATTATAAGGACCGACGTAAACCATGCCAAAAACCAGCGGCGCGGCGGTCGGCGCAACTGTTGGTGGCACAGCAGTTGGCGCGGCGGTGGGGGCCGCGGTTGCGGGCGCGGCGGTGGGGGCTGGCGGTTGAGTCGGCGGGACAGCCGTGGGGGGAACTGAAGTAGGAGCTTCTGTAGTTGCGGCAGGGGCACAGGATGCAAGCAGCATCGAGGAAATCACGAGTAGGCTGATGAGCAGCCAGGTTGTTTTCTTATACATCTTTCTCCTCCGGATCGAGCAGTAATTGAAAACGTGCTTTGGTTCGATTGTTGTGCTGCGTGGGGCTGTAATTCAAGTTTGACGGGTAACCGGCCTCCTTTCTGCAAGTGAAAAAGTGTGCTCGTTACCGTACCTATTTTACACCAGCCTGCGAAATCTGGGGATTATTATAAAAATGGGTTCGGATCACAAGGGATCCGAACCCATATTGGACTAGGGCACAATCCAGGTGCCGGTTTCGCCTTTGAGGGCGCGGCTGATATTCTCCGGATTGGTGATGAGGGCTTTCTTGCCGCCATGTTCCAGGAAGTTGAGGATGGCCTGGATCTTGGGGAGCATGGAGCCCTTGGCGAAATGGCCTTCGGCCATGTAAGCTTTGGCCTCAGCGACGGTCATCTGGTCCAGCCACTTCTGATTGGGCTTATTGAAGTTTATGGCCACTTTCTCGACGGCGGTCGAGATGACGAACAGGTCGGCGTCGATCATGTTGGCCAGAACCGATGAGCCGAAATCCTTGTCGATCACGGCTTCCACGCCTTCCAGGTCGCCATTTTCTTTTTCGACGACAGGGATGCCGCCGCCGCCAACGGCGACGACGACGAACCCGTTCTTAATAAGGTTCTGAATGGCGTCGGCTTCGACGATACGCTTGGGGATGGGGGAAGCAACCACCCGCCGCCAGCCGCGGCCGGCATCTTCCACAACGGTCCATTTCTCTTTGGCGGCGCGTTCTTTGGCGTCTGCTTCGCTCATGAATGAGCCGATCGGCTTAGCGGGATTCTGGAAGGCCTTATCATTGCGATCGACGATTGTTTGGGTCACGACGGCAACCGCATTCTTCTGGATTTTACGCTCGAGGAATATATTGTGCAGAGCCTGTACGAACATGTAGCCGATGGAACCCTGGCTGTCGGCTCCACAGTAATCCAGCGGCACTTCGTGCAACTCGTGGCGGGAAAGCTCGGAACGACGCAGAATGAAACCAACCTGCGGCCCGTTGCCGTGCGAAATGACGACGTCCCAGCCCTCTTCGATCATTTTGGCGATGTGCGACATCGATTCGTACCCGGCCTCGAATTGGTCAGGTACTGACTTATGAGTCTCATCCTTGATCAGTGAATTACCACCGACCGCGACAACAGCAACACCTTTTTTAGCCATCTATTCACTCCTAAAATAATGTAACTTTTAGTTTCGTGCGGCTGCGGAGCAGC
>DBMK01000247.1 GCA_002298885.1 Anaerolineaceae bacterium UBA700 | reverse complement strand
TAACAGGGCGCACCCCCTTAGGAGGGTGCGCCCTGTTATTCAAGCTCAATGTCAATACTTTTCATCCCTGATTTTGGTTACAAACTGTATGCTTGAACTCGCTTCCGGAAAGTGGTATTAAACATTACCGTTTAAGTCAGAATAAAAGGAGTGTAAATATGGAAGAGAGACAGGCAGGAATTACGGCTTTAATCACCGCTTACGCCCGGGCTTACCACGCCACCCACGATTCGCCGAAAATTTTCGACGATTTTTTGGCCAACCAGTTTTATACCCCGGAGGAACGCACTCTCTTCAACCAAAACCTGGCCGGGCTGATCAAAGACGTCGATCCGGAACTGGCCGCAACCTACCCGGACCAGGAGACCGCCCTGGCAGGGGTCATCCAACTGCACAACGGCCCGGTCACCCTGAGCCGCTCGCGTTACACCGAGGACTGTCTGGAAGAAGCCATCCGCCAGGGCCTGGAACAGTACGTGATCCTGGGTGCAGGGTTGGATACGTTCGCCTTCCGCCGCCCGGAGCTGAAACAACTGCAGGTCTTCGAAGTCGATCACCCGGTTACCCAGGCGATGAAACAGCAGCGGATCGGCATGGCCGGGTGGGAAATCCCGGCGCAACTGCATTTCGCGCCGATCGACTTTACACGGGAAAGCCTGGCCGATGCGCTGCCGCGTTCCGGTTACGACCCGCGCAAAGCCAGCTTTTTTAGCTGGCAGGGGGTGACCTATTACCTGGACCGCGCGGTGGTGTTCGACACGCTGCGCACGATCGCCGGGATTGCGCCGCAGGGAAGCACGGTCGTCTTCGATTACATGGACGCAGACGCGTTCATCCCGGAAAAAGCGGCCAAACGCATGCAGCTCATGCAGCGTATCGCCGGGATGGTCGGCGAGCCGATGAAATCCGGCTTCGATCCCCAGGCCCTGGCTGGCAATATGGAGGCGCTGGGTTTCCGTTTGGCGGAGAACCTGGCCCCGGAAGAGATCGAGCGGCGCTATTTCCAGGGGAGAACGGATCGCTACCACGCCTTCGAGCACGTGCATTTTGCGCGTATAAAGGTCATATAGATTTGGAAAGCCAATCGCGAATTTCGCCAATGGACGAATGATGCAAATAAGATTATTTTTCGATTTGGAGAGGTCCTCCTCCCCCAAATTTGGGTTTTTTAAATTTTTTGGGGGGGGCTGGGAGGGGGTCAGCCTGAGCAATTTGGTTAAAATTATTTAGGTCTTAGAAAGCAAAATTAAAAATTTGGGACGGGATCTATTCGATGACTATATCGTTTCCGCCAGATAAAAAAGAGGCTATCGAAGCGCTTTTAGCTCAGCCGGTGCTGGCGCGGCTGGGGACGGCAGGCGCCAGAAGCCTCCAGCCGCACGTGGTGCCGGTGTGGTTCGTGTGGGACGGCGAGGCGGCGTGGGTAAGCGCATTTTCCAGCACGCGCAAGCTGAAGGACGTGGTGGGCAATCCCAGGGCGGCGCTGCTGATCGAGGCGGTGAAGCCCGCCGGGGTGGAGGCGGTGCTGCTCGAAGGGCCGGTGGAGGTCATCCAGGAACCCAGGGAACTGGTACGCTCTATATCTATGCGCATCTATGCGGCTTACATGGGCGAGGAAGGGGCCGCCGCCCCCGAACCGGTCTCCTGGTCCGTCGACCCGGAAAACCGGCTGATTAAATTGATTCCCAGGCGAGTCTTCGCCTGGTGATATTGGTTTTTTTGTATTTTTGGAGCGGTTCCACCTTTCTAAAAATACCAATCGGGGATAAATAAATGGACGCTTATACTGAGCAGGCGTTGAAGCACATCCGCTACCTTTCGCAGGAGATCGGCGGGCGCGGGAGCTGCACGCCGAAAGTGGTCCAGGCCGGGGAATACGTGACGAGCGAGCTGGGGGCAATGGGCGTCGAGAATGTGCGCTGCGAGCCGTTCATGGGCATGGCCTCGACCTACCGCCCGCTCACGCTGGCGTACGCCGCAGCCGGCCTGGGCAGCCTGGCGGCGCTGGTTTCCGGCGCGGTCCCCCTGCTGGCGCTGGGGGCGCTGCTCAACGGGCTGGGTGCCTGGGCCATGCTGGCCGAGACGGATTTCGCCGGGCATTGGGCCCGGTGGCTGCTGCGGAAATCCCCAACCCAAAACGTGGCCGCCGCCCTGCCCCCCAGCGGCGAGGTGCGCCAGCGGGTGGTGTTGTTTGCGCACCTGGATACGCACCGCACGCCGGTATTCTATTCCTCGATGGCCTGGCTGCGCCTGTTCAGCCTGTTGGTGACGGCGGCCTTCTTGAGCATGGCGGTCGGCCTGCTGCTCTTCGGATTGGCGGCGGTCTTCGGCTGGGAATGGATGCGCTGGATTGGGCTGGTGCTGCTCCCGTTCCAGTGCTTCACCCTGTATATGGTCGGCACCGCCGATGCTACCCCGCACAACCCGGGCGCCAACGACGACGCCTCGGGGGTTGGAGCGCTGCTGGGCCTGGCGCAGCGGCTGAAGGCCGAGCCGCTGGCGCACACCGAGGTGACCCTGCTGTTCACCGACTGTGAGGAGACCGGCGCTTACGGCATCCAGGCCTTCCTGGACGCCTACGCCGCCGAGCTGGGTCCGGAGGCGGTCTACGTGACCCTGGATGAGGTGGCAGCGGGCCGGCTCAAATATCTGAGCGCCGACGGGCTGATTTTGAAACACCCCACCCACCCGCGGGCGCTGGACCTGGCGCGGCAGGCCAGCCGGGCGCTGCCGCAGATCAGGACAATCGAGGGGGTGGGGCTGGCCTACACCGACGCCCTGCCGGCGACGATGCGCGGCCTGGTCGCCCTGACCCTGTGCGCGGTGCCGGAAAACGAGGCCGAATCCTCTGGCCATTGGCACCAGATGAGCGACACGGTCGAATTCATCGAGCCGCAAACGCTGGAGGAGACGATGCGGTTTACGTGGGAGATAGTGCAATTAGTTGACAGTTGACAGTTTACAGTTCACAGTTCACAGTTTATAGTTCACAGTAGGTTGACCGCTGCTTACTGAGCTCGGTCGTCAGTCGTCCGCCAACTACTTCAAACGAAAACTGTAAACTGTCACGTTTAAACTGTCTACGGTAAACTGTAAACTGTAAACTTCTTTATGTTACACTTTACCCTATGGACATAACCCACATCCAAAACTTTCTGCAGATTACGCCGGAGCTGGGAACGGCCGGTCAGCCGCTGCGGGGGCAGTTCGAGGCGATCGGCGCGGCGGGATACGCGGCTGTGATCAACCTGGCCATGCCGGATTCGATGGACGCGGTAGCCGAAGAGAACGAGATCGTGAGCGGGCTGGGGCTGGAATACTATCCGATCCCGGTCGAATGGGAATACCCGCAGCCGGAGGACTTGAGCCAATTCTTCGAGCGCATGGATGCGCTCGCCGGGCAGCGCGTATTCGTGCACTGCGCCCGGAACATGCGCGTCTCGGCCTTCGTTTACCTCTACCGCGTCCTGCGCAAAGGCGAGCCCGCCGAGGCCTGCCGCCGCGACCTTGAAAAGATCTGGACGCCAAATGAAGTCTGGGAAGAATTCATCCAAGAATCTTTATCGAGGCCAGATGAGTAGGATTTTTCACCACACACCTGCCCT
>DBMK01000177.1 GCA_002298885.1 Anaerolineaceae bacterium UBA700 | reverse complement strand
AGGGCAGGTGTGTGGTGAAATTTTTCAGATTGGGAATGTACAAATATGGCTGAAAATAAGGTCGTGAGGCCGTATGGAACCTGGCCCAGCCCGGTGACGGCGGGGATGCTGGGCCAGCGGGTGCGGTTGGAGAATCCCCAGTTCGACGCCGAGGGGCGCGAGCTGCTCTGGCTGGAGGGGCGCTCCGACCGCGGCGTGCTTGTGGTGCGCCCGGCGGGCGAGGCCACCCTGGAGCTGAGCGGCGAGCTGTCGGTGCGCGGCACGGTGGGCTATGGCGGCGGGGAATACTGCGCCGGTAAAAGCGCTGTCATTTTCGCCGAGCGCAATGGGCGGCTCTACCGCCGCACACCCGGCACCGGGCAGCCCCGGCCGATCACTCCGCCCTTCGGCTTTGCCGCTGCCCCGGCCCTTTCACCGGACGGGCGCTGGGTGGCCTACGTCTTCAGCGACGGTAAGGACGACCTTTTAGGCCTGGTCGACGCCGAGGGCCGCGATTGGCCGGTGCAGCTTGCCCGCGGCGCCGATTTTTACATGCAGCCGGCCTGGCATCCATCCGGCGAGCAGATCGCCTGGGTGGAATGGGACCACCCCAATATGCCCTGGGACGGAACGCGCATCATGCTGGGCAGACTTTCCGGCAGCCCGCCGCGCCTGGCCGAGCAGACTTTCGTGGCCGGGGACCGCAATACCGCCGTTTGCCAGCCGCAGTTTTCGCCGGACGGTCGCTGGCTGAGCTACATCACCGGCAGCGGCGAGTGGGAGGACCTGGTGCTGCTGGACCTGCAGGGCCTGCAGAGCAGTCAGCGCCGCACGCTGGTGGCGGGCAAGGGTTTCCACCTGTGCGAGCCGGCCTGGATCCAGGGCATGCGCGCCTACGGCTGGTCGCCCGACAGCCGCCTGATCTACTTCCTGCGCTATGCCGATGCCCAGACCGGGCTGTGGTCGGTCGAGGTGGAAAGCGGGCGCCAGCAGCAGATCGACACCGCCCCCTATACCTGGCTGCGCGACCTTTCGGTCGCCCCGGTCACCGGCGAGGTGGCGTTCGTGGCATCGGCGCCAGCCGTGCCCGACCGGGTGGTGCGCTGGGATGGCCGCGCCCTGCATGTGGAGGCGCGCAGCACCGGCGAATCGCTGTCCGCCGAGTTCCTCCCAACTCCCCAGCAAATCGCGTGGAAAGCGCCGGACGGCACGCCGGTCTACGGGCTGTACACGCCGCCGGCGCACCCGGATTTCACCGGCAGCGGCCTGCCGCCGGCCATCCTGCACATTCACGGCGGGCCTACCGCGCTGACCCCGGTGTGCTTTTCGCCGGAGGCGGCATATTTCAACTCGCGCGGCTACGGATACCTGGTGGTGAACTACCGCGGCAGCACCGGTTACGGGCGCGCCTACCGCAACGCCCTGCGCCTGCGCTGGGGCGAGGCGGACGTCGAGGACGCCGTGGGCGGGGCGCACGCCCTGGCCGAGCTGCACCTGGCAGACCCGCACAAACTGGTCATCGAGGGGGGCAGCGCCGGAGGCTACACGGTGCTGAATGCCCTGATCCGCCACCCGGGCGTGTTCAAAGCCGGCGTGTGCCAGTACGGGGTCAGCAACCTGTTCACCCTGGCAATGGACACCCACAAATTCGAGCTGCGCTACCTGGATTCGATGGTCGGCCCGCTGCCCGAGGCTGCCGAGCGCTACCACGCCTGGTCGCCTATCTTCCATACCGCGGCCATCCGCGACCCGCTGGCGGTGTTCCAGGGTAAAGAGGACAAAGTGGTCCCGCCGGCCCAATCGGAGGAGATCGTGGCCGCCCTGCGTCAAAGCGGCGTGCCCTTCATTTATAAACTTTACGATGGCGAGGGCCACGGCTTCCGCAAGCGCGAAACGATCGTCAACTTCCACGAAGAAACCGAGCGCTTCCTGCGCCAGCACGTGCTGTTTGCGGCATAAATTCTAATGCAAGACAGAAACGGGGTGCTAAAATAAAAATATAACGTCCGCACTTCTAAAAAACCGGAATGCTTTCTTTGGACAATTAAGTGGGGAGGAAAAATCATGTTCAAAAAACCGGCAGCATTATTTTCACTGTTCTCTATCGCTGCGCTTTTGCTCAATTTTTTCCCTAATGTTGTCCTGGCGAAAACCACGCCTGCTGCGCCACTGATTATCTACGTAGATGCGGATGCTTTAACGGGGGCAAACAGCGGTGTCTCCTGGACAAATGCATTTGTTGACCTGCAGTCTGCCCTGGCTGCTGCTCCGGCCGGCACGCCGGAAGGCGTTCAGATTTGGGTAGCAGAAGGCACGTACAAGCCTACCAGCGGCACCAGCCGCGCCATCTCGTTTAGCCTAAAAAATGGTGTGGCGCTCTACGGGGGCTTTGCCGGGAGTGAGACTGACTTTAGCCAGCGCGATTGGCTAGCACATACAACCATCTTGAGCGGCAATATTGGAGATTCCGGGGTTGCTGAGGATAACAGCTACCACGTCGTGCGTGGCGACAACACCGACCCGACAGCAATCCTGGATGGGTTCACCATCCGCGATGGATATAATGGTCCCTCCTGGCCTGACAGCGCCGGCGGCGGCATGATCATTTTTGACGGCAGTCCCATACTCAGTCACATTATCTTCACATCAAATTATGCATTTCTATTAGGCGGAGGGTTGTTCGTTGAAACCACGAGAGGCACCGATTACAAATCTCCGTCCCTTTCCTATGTTACTTTCGATAGTAATACGGTTAATAATTTTGATGATTATGTCCCTGAAGGGCGCGGAGGGGGAATGGCCAGTTACCAATGCAGCCCTATTCTCTCATACATTGATTTTAAAAATAATACTGCAGTAGCAGCAGGGGGCGGGTTCAATCATTATGTGGGGAACCCAATTTTTTCTCATGTAAATTTCAGCGGGAATACCCTGCTTGGCGGTTTTGGGAGTGGGGGTGGTATGGCGTTTTCGAAGGGGATTGGGATAATAACAGATGCAACCTTCAGCAATAATAGCGGTCAAAATGGAGGGGGTCTGGATTTTGGTGATATTGCGACCGCGATGACTCTTAAGCGCGTCACCTTTTCTGGAAATCAAGCTTTTGCTCGGGGCGGTGGTATGGCAGTAAATGGGTCCACCGCAACCCTGGTTGATGTAGTCTTTAACGACAATAAAGCTGCCAGTGGTGGTGGGATGGCTATCTTTCTTGGCGCCGTCACTTTTCTATTTAATGTTTCTTTTGTAGGCAATATTTCTGCGCAGTCACCAACAGGAAATGATGGTATTGGCGGAGGCGGAATTTACAGTATCGAGGGCGCCCTCCCGGACATGGCGAACGTGGTTTTCAGCGGAAACCAGGCTGAGCGTGGTGGCGGGGCGTACTTTGGCCAGTCCAGCCAGCATATCCAGCCCAGGCTGGTCAATGTCACTTTTAGCAATAACACCGCCACGCTTCAAGGCGGTGCCATTTTTAGCGACACGAACGTCGAGCCGGTTGTCGCTAACAGCATCTTATGGGCAAACACCGCTCCCGATGGTCCACAAGTTTTCCTCGCCGGGAATACCAGCATAGATATAAGTTACAGCGATATCCAGGGCGGATGGGATGGGTTGCATAATATCAATGCTAACCCGGCGTTCCACATGCCGTCCGGGACCGATGGAGTAAATGGCTCAATCGACGACGACTTGCGCCTGGGCGGCGTATCCCCAGCCATCGACGCCGGCAGCAACTCCCTGGTTCCCGCGGATGCGGTCGACCTGAATGGCAACGGCAATACCAGCGAGCCGCTGCCTTTTGACCGTGCCGGAGCACCGCGATTTACGGCTTATTCATTACCCAATCCAAATGGCCAGGGTACGCCGCCAATTGTTGATATGGGCGCATACGAAGCCCCGGCCTATGAATTAATTTTTATCCCGAACGTGATGAAAAACTGAATTGCGGGTTTCTCAAATAATGAAAGCGGTCGTCTTAAGGACGGCCGCTTTTGTTATTATGCAATCTCTTTTCGCATGTATAACTCCCCGCGCTGGAAGCCGCGGGATTCGTAATAGCGGCGGGTGCCGACGGCGGCGATGACCGCCAGACGGTGGTAGCCGGCGGCACGGGCCAGCTCGGCGGCTTTTTGCAGCAGGGCCGTGCCCAGGCCAACGTGCTGGGCGGCTCCCGGCGCTTCGGCGCCTACCGGCAGGGACTGCCCGTAAACGTGCACCTCACGGATCAAGGCCGCCCCGGCCAGGTCGGGGAATTCGATCCAGCCCTGGGAGGGTTTCAGCTTGGAGCCGGGCGTGGCCACCAGCTCGTCGCAGGCCTGGGAAGGCTGTTGGGGCAGGGATAAGCGCAGGTACCCGGCAATCCGGTCGTCGGGAGTGACGTAGGACAGGAAATGCTCCTCTGCGCAGGCCGCCCGGTAGGCCAGGTCGTCCAGGCGCAGTTGATCCGGGTCGACCAGCCGCCCGCGCACCTCGCGGCAGCGGATGCAGTGGCAGGCCTGGCCGCGCCGGTCCAGCTCGGCCAGCACGTCCTGGCGCAGGCTGGTGCGCCGGTTGCCTTCGACCACGTGCTGCGAAGGGATGTCCCGGATCACCCTGTTCACCCGGCAGTAGGCCGGGATGGTGGGCTTGATATTGGCGATCAGTCCGATCAGCTCGTCGGTGGAATAGGGGTGGTAGGCGCCGGCTTTCCAATAATCGTACAACTCGGCGTTGCGCAGCAGTTGGGTGGGGTAGATTTTGATCTCGTCCGGGCACAGCCCCAGCCCACCCTGGTCGCTGGCCTGGCGCCACAGCAGATCGAAATCCGCCTCGTCCGAGGCGGGCGTGGCGCCGAGCAGATTCGGCATCCAGTGCAGCACAATCTTGAACCCGGCAGCACGCAGCAGGGCGCAGGCGCGCTGCGTGTCGGCAACGGTATGGCCGCGCTGGTTGAGCTCCAGCAGCCGGTCGTCCAGGCTCTGGGCGCCCATCTGCACCTTGGTCACACCCAGCGTGCGCAGCCAGGCCAGTTCCTTGGGGGTGATCTCGTCCGGGCGGGTCTCGATCACCAGGCCCACATTGCGGTGGGGAGCCGTCTCGTTGCGCGCCTGGGCCTCCTGCAGGGTGGGCGAATCGACCTCGTTCATGGCGTCGAAGCAGCGGTGGACGAACCACTCCTGGTAATCGCGGCGGTAGGAGCTCCAGGTGCCGCCCAGGATCAGCAGCTCGATCTTGTCGGTGGGGTGGCCGACGGCCCGGTAGGAGACCAGCCGCGAGCGCACCTGCTCGTAGGGGTCGAAGGCATTTTGGAAAGCCCGCGCCGCCCCCGGCTCGTCGGGCAGGTAGCTCTTGGGCATGCGGGCGTCGGTGGGGCAGAAGATGCACTTGCCCGGGCAGGGGTAGGGCTGGGTCAGCACGGTGACGGTGGTGACGCCGGAGAGCGAGCGCACCGGCTTCATGCGGATGCGCGCCAAGAAGTCCGGCTCGTCCGGCCATTCGCCGGATTCGACGAGCTGGTTGTAGGCCGCCACCAGCACGTACTTGGCCACGTATCCACCCTCCGGCAGAGGGTGGCGCTTGGTGGCCGTCTGCACGTCGTCGCCCAGGCGCACCTCTTCCAGCACCTGCCGGGCAACCCCGAGCTTTTGAGCGTCAAACGTGTGCTGTTCGAACCATTCGTCAGGGTTCATAGGTAAATACCGGATAAACAAACGAGAGTAGAGAATAGAGAGTGGTCATCATGCTCTTCCCTCGTTATAATTGATCCATGCGTTCTGAGACCGTATCATTCCTTCTAGACCTTAATCGTCAATTTTACCAGCAATTTGGGGCGGCGTTCTCGGCAACCCGGAGGCGCATCCAGCCCGGCGTGGCCCACCTGCTGGATCGGCTGCCGCTGTCCGGCCGCTGGCTCGACCTGGGCTGCGGGAATGGGGAATTGGCAAGGGAATTAGGGAGGAGGGGGTTTATAGGGGAATATGTGGGATTGGATTTTAGTGAAGAGTTGTTGGAGGAGGCGCGGAAGGGGGGTGCAGAACCTCACCCCCCGGCCCCCTCTCCACGGGGTGGAGAGGGGGAGGGAGATCGGGCGAATGGTGGACTTGGCCCGCGCAAGGCACAGATTTACACGGTTAAGATTTCACCTAAATTGTGGGGAAAACTTCGAACTGTGGCTCGGGAAATGCGCCTGGAGCCGACGGAAGCAGAATCCTTGCTATGGCAGCATTTGAGAGGAAGAAAGGAATTAAATCTTAAATTCCGCCGCCAACATTCGATAGGTCCGTTCATTGTTGATTTTTATTGCGCCGAAATCAGCCTGGTTATCGAAGTCGATGGCTCGGTCCATCAGTTTACGCGTGAGGAAGAGGCTATCCGGCAGGAATTTTTTGAATCCCAAGGCCTGAAGGTAATTCGCTTTCAAAACGACCAAATTCTGTATAATATGAACCAGGTTCTACACGAAATCTCTGTCAAAGCCCAAAAACTCCGCGAGGCAATTTTACACAATGTACCGATTACTCCTCCCCCTCTCCACCCCGTGGAGAGGGGGCCGGGGGGTGAGGTCTTGCCAGCTCAACCAGCCATGAACTCATTTCAGTGCCAATTCCAACTCGCCGACCTGTCTTCGGAGTCCTGGTCCTCCCCTTTTCCCTCCGCTTCCTTCGACACCATCCTCTGCTTTGCCGCCCTGCACCACCTGCCGGGGGATGAGCTTCGGCGGGAGGTGCTGGGCCAGGTGCGCCGGTTGTTGACGCCGGGCGGGCGGTTCGTCCATTCCGAGTGGCAGTTCCAGCACAGCGCCAAACTGCGTGCGCGCCAGCAGCCCTGGGAGAAAATCGGGCTGGATGCCGCCGAACTGGAAAAAGGCGACGCTCTGCTCGACTGGCGCTACGCCCTGCCGGGCCAGGCGGAGGCCGCCGGGCTGCGCTACGTCCACCAATTCAGCCCGGCGGAGCTGGACGGCCTGGCCGATAGCTGCGGTTTCCGCGTGCTGGAGACGTTCGAGTCCGACGGCAGCGGCGGGCGCCTGGGGCTATACCAGGTTTGGGAAGCCAAGTAGAGCTTACTTGCGAGCGCGTTTCGGCTGCCAGTAGCCCAGCGCCACCGCCCGGCCCACTGTCTGGGCGATGGTCTTGGCCTCCAGCTTGCGCTTGACCTCTTCGATGTGCCCGTCCAGCGTGCGCCGGGAAATGTGCAGGCGGGCTGAAATTTCCTTGGTTGTCAATCCTTCCATCAATAATTCCAGGATTTGGGTCTGGCGAGGGGTGAAATCGATCTCGAGCGGCGGATTGGGCGGCGCGGGAAGCGCCGCCTGGCGGGGCAGCAGCGTGGAAACGATCACCAGCCCGTCCAGCACGCTCACCCGCCGGGGGATCTCGCTGATGTGCACCTTTCCCCATTCGGCAAAGCTCCAGTCGCCGCTGCCGATCGCCGTTGCCAGCTGCTCCGCCGGCAGTTCGGATCTTTGCAGGATGCAGGTTTGGTGATCCATTAAAAAGAGTAAAAGGGTCATCCGGTTCCCCCACGAAAATGGAAACAAAAATAATAGAACATATATTCTATTTTATTATGCACAAATTTGAGGGGCTTGTCAAGAGAGAGTTTCTTAAAAATATTGGAGCCAGCCTGTGCAGGCTGGCTCCAATTGAAGTCAAGAAAGACTTGGCTTAGGGCATCGCAATGCCGTTGTAGTCCTCACCAGCGGTGGGGCCGCCAATGTAGGTTTGAACGCGGGCCACGACTGCCAGCTTGCTGCCTGCTGGGCCTTGAACCACGGCGCTTCCGCCAGCGGTATTGTCAGGATAGAAGCCAAATTCTGTCAGGCCAGCATTGACAGCGCTTGCGCTCTGCTTGCTTCCAATCGCAAGGGCAGGTACGTTGTAGGTGGTTCCAACCTGGGCGCCGTTCTTGTCGTAGAATTTGACCGTAACATCACCAGCCGCGAGGTCGGCCCCGCCAATGTTCTGGATAGCGATGAAGGTGCGCTGCCTGGCGCCAGAGAACCAGTCGGTGGCATTAGCATAACGCACATAGGGAACCGCTACTTTGGAGGGGGCATCAGAGAAGCCCAGGAAGGCAGTACCCAAAGTGGCATCGAAAATCTTGGCGATGGCTACGATGTTTCCGCCCGTAGCAGTGATCGTTGCGGATCCGATGAAGCCGGCAGGCACAAGCGTTCCGGATTTGCCGCAGCCAGGGAAGGAGTCTTTATTTCCCGGGGCAATGGTAACTGCCGGTTCGGTATAGGTGTTGGTGCCGTTCGTGTAAGATACAGTCACATCAACGTTGCCGGAGGTATTGCTGTTCTGAACAGCGTACGACGAGTTGATTACAGTACTGCCGTACTTGCAGAAAGCGGAAGGCATATAAATCTTGGCAGCGCCGCTGCTGGTGCCTTCAAATCCATAGGCCTTGTTGCCTGCAATTTCATATTCGAGATCGGTCGCAACCAACGGAGTGGTCGAGCTCATCTGTACGGAGCCGTTGAAGGTAGTCCAATCGGTCATGGTGCCCAAGTCAAATGATTGGCCAGAACCGGCGGGCAGGGCTGTTACGGTCTTGGTAACCGTAGTGCCGCCACCCAGGGGGATGAAGTTAACCGTAACGTCCGCCGCAGCAGAGCCGGCATTCTGGACCGAGAACACGGTATTGAAGCCGAACGTGTTCTTCAACACAGTCGGGATTTGTACGGCGGTCGCGCCGGAAGCAAGACCGTTGGTCAGTGGGCGGCTCTTGATGCCCGTGGTGCTTCCCGGCACCTGCACGATGGTCACGGCCAGGGGCTGATCGGAGCTCATGACGGCTGAACCGCTGAATCCTGAGCTGATTGAGCCTACCGAGCCGACAAACAAGGATGAACCGGCCAGGGCCGGTAATGCCGGCAGGTCAAATGGAATTGCCGTGCTGCTGGCGTTGGCGTAGAAATCGACGTGGATCGTAGCGCTTGCCGTGCCGATGTTCTGATAGGTGATTGAGGACGTAAATGATGCGCCATAAGCGCCGGCCTGGGCCTGAGTGGTAAAGCCGAACAGACCAACAAATACGGCCATAATCGTCAGGATGGATACAAGTTTTAGTCTCATGTTAGCTCCTTGGAGTATAATATTACTGATCTATACCTATTCTATTGGTTTAAAACTTCAATACAATAATTCCTTTGGGTTAATTACATTTATTTCTTCGTTGTGGAGCGTGTTTTCCCGTCAGATGGGCCAGAAATTTTTTATTGAAAAGAATTTAGTCTCTTTCGACCTGGGAGTCTTATGAAAATCAAGAAATATTTCATTGTATTATTGGCCTTGGCTTTTTTGCTATCTTCCTGCCAGCAGGCTGCTTCACCAACGGCCACATCGGTTGCAGTTCCGACCCCCGAGAGCAGCAAGGCCACCGTTATAGGGAAAGTTATCTCGCTTACCGATTCAAAACCGATCACCAATACAATAATCTATTTGGCGCAAATTTACGCCAAAGACGGGCAAAGCGCCTTTGCGCTTGATACGGCCCATTCCCCTGCCTCGAAGACCGATGCAGAGGGTAATTTTGTTTTTACCAATATTGCCCCCAACGACTATGCCGTGATTGTCGGCGATCCGATGGACGCGTATGCCATTGTTCCGGACGAGAAAGATGCGAACAAGGCCAGGGTCTGGACCGTTGAAGCGAACAAGGTGCTGGACCTTGCAACAATCAAGATTACGCTGAAGTAATTTAAAAGATTTGCCATTTTCCAGGGGCGCATATTGAGATTCCCCACATTTCAGTCAGTTTTTCATCTGGTCGATCTCTTCCTGAATCGCCCCGCTGTATGGAGGGTTTTGCAGGAGGTGCGCCGCCAACGCCTCACCTACCTGGAACCGGCGGCATTGGCGGATCTGGCAGACGCTGTGCTGGGACTTGAGAAAAATAAAGTTGCCGGAATTTGCGTCGAAGCAGGTTGTGCCCTTGGAGGTTCAGCCCTGGTCATTGCTGCTGCCAAATCCTCCGACCGGCCCTTTTTCGTATACGATACTTTCGAACAGATTCCATCTCCTTCCTCCACAGATGGGAGCGACGCACACGAGCGTTACGCCCAGATTGTCTCCGGCAACTCTCCCGGCCTGGGTGGTGATGTTTACTATGGCTACCGCAAGGATTTATTACAGCAGGTGCAGCAATCGTTTGACCGGTTCGGCTTCCCAATTGAAAGAAACCAGGTAAAGTTGGTTAAAGGTTTGTTTCAGGATACCTTGAATCTCGATCAGC
This sequence comes from Anaerolineaceae bacterium UBA700, assembly GCA_002298885.1. Next base: position 8,231 of record DBMK01000177.1, on the reverse strand, counting down.
CCATAGCCTTTGCTCATCTGGATTGTGACTGGTATGACTCGGTGATGGTATGCCTGCAGCGGATTGAGCCGCGCCTGGTAATGCAAGGTTGTTTGGTCATCGATGATTATTCCCATTGGTCCGGCTGCCGCAAAGCTGTCGATGAATATTTCGCCGACAAGCAGCCGCGTTACCAGTTTACACAGACCTCTCGCTTACATATTCGCCGGATTGGGTAGAGCTTAGGGGTTATATTGGGCCAGTAAGCTGCCGGTATAGCTCTGCGTACTGCCTCGCAGCCGCCGGATAAGTATATTGTGTTATTGTCAAAGCTGCCTGGGCTGCAAAACGCACCCGCTTTTCGGGGGAGCGATAGACTTCCAACAGCGTCTTCACTAATGCTTCCGGATCGGATACTGGAACCAGCCAGCCGGTTTTCCCGTCCTCGACCAGTTCGCGCGTCCCAGGGATGTCGCTGGCGACGACCGGGGTCCCGCAGGCCGCGGCTTCCAGGATCGAGGTTGGCAGACCCTCCGAAAGCGAAGGCAAGACGAATACGTCCATGCGGGCTAAATAGGCAAGGGGGTTCGTTTGCTGGCCTGCAAATTCCACCCTGTCCTCAATCCCTAAATCCTTGGCCAGGTCGTGCAATTTGAGCGACTCTTCCCCTTCCCCCACCAGAACCAGCCTGGCATTTGGAACCGAGGACAGAAATTGGCGAAACGCTTTTAGCAGGGTGGGGTAATCTTTTATTTTGGTCAGGCGGCCTACGCTTCCGATGATGAATTCACTCCGGCCGCCGGTCGTGTAACTGGGCAGGCTCAGGTCCGGGACCTCGCCTTCGGGCATTGCGTTGTAAATCAGGCGCGGTATTCTGCCAGAGAGGCGCGTGCCCGGGCAGCGGGCCAGCCGTTCGACGATGGCTTTGGACACGCCAATTTGTGCGTCCATGACCAGGGGGTATATCCAGCCGGAAAATACCTGGCGGTTGATCCAGGCAAGCGGGCCGCGGCCCCACTCCGTCCCGGCGTGAGCCGTGCGCAGGACCACCGGCAGGGATTTATTCCGTTTGAGAAAAACAGCCGCCAGAGACCCGATATGGTTGTGGCTGTGGACGATGTCGATCTTTTGGTCGCGACAATAAGCGGATAAGCGGGCAAACCCATTCCAGAAGAATCGACCTGCGCACGGCAAGGCAAAGAGGACCGGTATGCCTTCGGCCTGGAGCCGCTCTACCCAGCTTTTTTCCACCGGGCTGCCGCATTCGTAAAAGGCGCACAGGCGCACGTCCAGGGCTTCCTGAGTATGCAAATAGCGGCTCAGGTTCAGGCCGAATTGCTCGGAGCCTCCGTTTAACCCGCCTATATCCAGGCCTTTGATAATCTCGAGTACCTTCATCGTCTCCCAGGTTTTGAAAACCAGCAGCGCCCGCCGGGTCTCATATCATCCTTCGGTAGAGGTCTGCATATTTTTGAGCGGTGGTGAGGATATCAAATTCTTTAAGCGAATGGTAAGCTGCTTGTGAATAAAGTTGGCGGATTTCAGGATGGTCAACAGCATATTGAATGCAGCCGGCCAGGGCAGCCGCGCTGCGGGGTTCCGCCAGCCACCCGTTGACGTCCTTTTGGACGATCTCGCGCGTGCCAGGAATGTCGGTAGCAATCACCGGGACGCCGCAGGACATGCTCTCCAGGACCACGGTCGGCAGGCCCTCGTATACAGAGGGCAGCACGAACAGGTCCATCTGCCGGACCAGGTCGAGTACGTCGTCGCGCTTCCCCCAGAAACGCACCCGCGACTCGACGTCCAGCCGGCGCGCCTCATCTTTCAAGGCCGCATTCAGGGGGCCTTCGCCGATGATCCAAAATTCGGCCTGGGGCAGGTCTTCTTTTAACAATTGAACGGCGTTTAGCAGGTACGAATAGCCCTTTTGTTCCTCCAGGCGGCCCACGCTGCCCACGATCAAGTGTGGATGGGCAGCTTCTCTGCTTTCCTGAGAATCGAATCCGGGGGGATTCGGCCGCAGCGGGATGGCATTATAAATCAGGTGTGCTTTCTTGCCCATAAGCCGGGCGATAAAGCGCCGGTCCAATAAATCGACGATGATTTTCGAAACACCGGCCTCGCGGTCCACGAAGAATGGAAACAGCACGAAGATCATGCTCCAGATGGCGCTTTTTTGGACCCATCCGGGCCAGCCGCGCTGCCATTCGTAATTGACGTGGGCCGTGCGCACAACCCGGCGCACCCGGCCCAGTATTTTTGTCAGGATGGCGATCAGCGTGCCTACGTGAAAGTGGCTGTGCAGGATGTCCGCAGGCTCGCGCTTCAGGATCGAGTAGAGATTCTTGAAGCACTCGTAATACGTCCGCAGGCTGGTCTTTCCAGGCCAGGCTTTGAGGAAGAAATAGCTTACGCCGTTCACCGATAACTGCTCCAGGTATTTGGCTTCGGCCGGCGTATCCATGCGAAAGAAGATGCACAGCCGCACGTCGACCTGCTGGCTGCTCAAAGCGCCCGCCAGATTGTAGCCCAGCAAGTCGGCGCCCCCGTGCAGCCCGCCGATATCCAGGCCTTTGATGATCTGGATGACCCTCGGCCTATTTCGGACCACAGTTAAAGTCCTCGCCGATTCTGGCGCCGGTCTGCCAGATGGCGGCGTCAAATTCGCTCACTTTTTGGCCGGCTTTCGCCTGAATTTCCTCCCGGTTCCGCCAGAGCTGCTCCAGCCTGGCAACCAACAAATCGGAAGTCAAATCCGCAATATCCAGGTAACACTCCTCCAATCCCATCGATTGGAGCATCCCATGCGCTTTGGTGAAATATCCGACCACCAGGGTGGGCACGTTCATGCTGATTGCAAAAATCGCCGAATGCAGCCGAGAAGCGAGGAACAAATCCATCATTCCGTAGCATGCCTTCAACTGCATGGGGGATAACGCTTCGTCAACAACCACAATATCCTCCGCCGAGTTTGACCATTGAGATAACAATTCGTGCGCAGCGACGCGGTCATCTTCCCTTAGCGAAGGCCCGACCACCTGGTTAAAAATGTAAACACGTGCATGGATCGTTTGGCTGAAACGCTTGAGTGCGATTGCAGTTTCTGTGTAATAACGCCGAATGGTCTGTTGGTTAAGCGTCTTGGCCAGGGAGGCAATGACCGTGACCCCAATGGACAGGCGGTCAGGGCTGTATCCATAGCGGCTCAAAATCTGGCTGGCCTCGGCGCGACCGGACGGCGCCAGGGCAAAGGCAGGGTCCGGCGAAAAGAGTGTCTTCCCTTGCGGCAAACCGATTTCCTTCGCCAGGTCGATTGAAATCGCGTCGCGCAAGAAAATTAAACGCGCTCGTCCATATAGTCCCTCAACCAGGAATCGCTCCCATCCCCGGATAAACGGACCGATGGACTGCGGCATCACGTAGAAAGGTTTGCGGTACAGGTGGGCCAGCAGCACCGAAGCCGCGGTCAGTGGGAACGGCCACCCATATTTGCCCATCGAAAGGAACTGGTTGCCCGAGACGGCCGCGATGAGATCGGCCCGGCGGTGGGCCTGGAGGAAGGGGCCCCAACGGCTGAAAAGAAGCCAGCGCAGCCAGGAAGCGGGAAGGAGCCCGGCAATAAATGCCAACAAGAACCCACAGGCCAACCTTAAGATCTGCAGGGCTTCCGGATCCCCCTTGTTGGCGCCGACCAGCGCATAGGCCGAAGGGATGACGTTGATGCCCGGCTCACTGCGGAAAAATTCCTCGTCTGGATAGTTGGCGCAGACCGTGAAAACAGGCTCGGCGAAGGATTTTCGCAGCTGCTCAATATTTAATTTTACAAGAGCCGCATCTCCTGCATTTTGAGCGCTATGGAAATTCACGATCAGGATATTGAATTTCAATCTATTCTCTTCAGAAAAGGGTTGGCCCGGTCAGGCTGGGCAGACGCTGTAGTAGAGCATGTATTCTTCATCCGCCGGTCAATAAACCGGCAGCGGCTTTTTGCGTAACTGCGTAAAAACCATCGCCCCGTAACCCAGCGTCAGGATCACTTCACTGATTATATATACAACCGCCACTCCGGTAATCCCGGCAATGGGGATGATCCAGATGTTCAGAAGGACATTTGCCGCCGCCGAAGCCGCCTGGGGGACCAGCCGCTTGCTTTGCTGCCCGATGGATACCAGGATGGCCGCGCAGCAGGCCCCGATCGACTTTAGGAGCAGGATCGGGCTCATGAGGGCGAACAACTGCCCCGAAGTGTGGTATTTTGCCCCCAGCAGGGCCTCCGTCACAAACGCGCCGAAGAACAGGGTCGCCAGCAGGAGCATGATCCCCAGGCCTACGAAAACCAGGAAATAGCGCTTGATCGCAAAAAACAACCGCTCAGGGGCCTGGGTTGCCAGCCGCGACAGGGCCGGGATAGCCAGCAAGTACCCTGCGGTGGGGATGACGAACAGGGCGTTAATCATCCCCGAGGCGGTCGAATACAGGCCGGTCGCATCCTTCGTGCTCATAAGCGACAGGATAGTCACGTCCGCCTGGACGTAAATTTGGGCGAGGAGCTCAGAGGCGGCAAAAGGCAGCGAGCTTTTGAAAATGCTTTGGAAGGAGGCGACGCCGGTGAATTTCGGCCGGGTATAGCTCCAGGATACCAGGAGCGCGGATACGCTGAACACCGCGCGCACCAGGGCGAACAAAAGTGGCGATTCGAGCCCCAGGAGGATGACCGCAACCGCCCCGACCAGCCTGCCGAGCCGCGAAACCAGGACCAGGGTAGTGATGCGCGGGATTTTGCGGGTAATGTTAAGGCAGGCGATCTGGGTATTCAGGCAGCTATCGCACCAGATGTCGGCGGCGCAGATCAGCATCAATGCGGGTGAAAACACGTCCGGCCGGATCAGGGGGAGGCCGATGACGAGAAACGCCCCCCAGGCGAGGCCGGTCACACCCTTATTGCGCAAAATGCCGCCGGCCAGGCTGTACAGGTCCTGCGTGGTGGCCGATTCGCGCAGGATCCAGGTGTCCATCCCCAGGTTAACGGTAAAAGCGCTCAGGCCGGTGGCGGCGTAACAACTGGCATAGATCCCGAACTGCTCCGGCCCCAGGGTGCGCGCCACCAGCAGGGTATAAACGAACATGAAGAACTGCCCCAGGCTGGTGCTGCCGCCGTAAAGGACCAGGTTCTGCAGCGATTTACGCTGCAGTAATCCTCGGCCGGTGCCAATGAGCTTAGAGAGAGATTTCATACCTTGATAATTGCGCCGAATTTCAGCGTGAGGCGATGGATTCGATCACCCGCACCAGTTGCTCCCAGCCGGTGTTCGATGGGCCGGGTTGGCCAGTGGTTTGGGCCCCTGCGTCCAGATTAATTTGCGCTAGGATTGCATTCGCTAACGCCTGTGCATCCCCGGGCGGGACGGAAAGGACGCGTTCCGCCTGCCCGGCGATCAATTCATCCACCAGGCGGTCGGTCAGGACGACCGGCAGGCCGAAGGCCAGGGCAGTTTTGACGGCCGCGCTCTGCGTCCCAGCCGTATAGGGAGCAGCGAAGACGTCCGCTGCCGAGAAGTATAGCCCAACTTCCTCGTTATTGATATAGCGGTTCAACAGCATCGCCCGGTCTAAAATGCCGAGCAGTGCCAGTTGCTGCTGGTAGCTGTTGATATCCTCCCAGAATTCGCCGGCAACCACCAATCGCGTCTTGACCCCGCCTTGATCCAGGATGCCCAGCGCCTCGACCAGGTATTTCAACCCTTTATACGGGCGCACGATGCCAAAAAACAGCACCATGGGCTCGCCGTCCGGCAGGCTCAGGCGCGCCCGCGCTTCCGCTTTCGGCAGGCGGAACTGCAGGAACTGGTCGAAAACCGGGAGCGGCGAGAGGGCAGTGGGGCCGGCCTTTGGCAGCAGGTGCAGCAGCCGCTTGCGTTCCGATTCCATGTGCACGATGAAGCCCTGTCCCTGGGAAAGGGTCAGGCGCGCCAGGAACCGGTCGATGAAACGTTGTTCGTGCGGCAGCACATTGTGGATCTGGAAGGCCACCCGCACCCCCGCCCGCTTGAGCAGGTAGGCCAGGCTGGCGTACGCCGGAGACCAGAAGGTCGTCCACCAGATTACCAGCACCAGGTCCGGCTTGTTTGCGCCGATCTGGCGGGCTGCCTGCCACCACGTCCAGGGCTCCAACGGGTCCAGGACGTAATTAGCCGGGAAGGGGTCCGGGTTGGCGTCCGGCTCGCGGTCGCTTTGACCCGGGTAGAGCCAGGCGGGGTACTGGCGCTTAAAAGAATAAACTTCAACCGAATGCCCGGCGTGGCGAAGAGCCTTTGCAAGCAGCGTGGTGGATTGGGCTATCCCTCCTCGGAAGGGATAGATGGGACCGACTAGGCAAATTTTCACGGTTTTATGCGGTGTTCTTGAGGATGGGATGGCTCTGGCGAAAAAATTGGCCCGCGGCGCATTTTGATCCAAAACCATACCCCGTTTCTAGCGAAGATAATTATAATTTATCCAGTTAATAAAGAGGAAAACCATGACCGGTGAATTCCTTCAAGAAGCAGATTTACGACTTCTCATGCAGCGCGCCCTCGACCTGGCGGCGCGGCGTGGGGCGCGCTACGCCGATATCCGCGTCGTGCGCCTGGTGACCCAGGCGCTGCGGGTGAAAAACGGCCAGGTGGATGCGATTCACTCGGCCGAATCGGCCGGGTTCGGCGTGCGCGTCCTGCTGCGGGATGGCTGGGGCTTTGCCAGCAGCAGTTCCATCGGCCCGGACGAGATCGACCACGCCACGCAGTTGGCCCTGTCCACCGCCGCCGCCTCGGCCCAACCCGGCGCGCCTGCCGTGGATCTGGGCCCGGCGGTGACCAGCCAGGGGCGCTACGCCACCCCCGTTCAAGTAAACCCGTTTACGGTCCCGCTCGAAGACAAGCTGGCCCTGCTGTTCCAGGCCAACGCCGAAATGGGGCGCGTGCCCGGCCTGCGCACCCGCACCGGCAGCCTGACTTTCCAGCAGGAGCAGAAGTGGTTTGCTAACACGGAGGGCGCCTTCACCGAACAGACCCTGGTCGAGTCCGGCGGGGGCATCCAGGCCCTGGCGGTGGGCGAGGGCGAGGTCCAAACCCGTTCCTACCCCAATTCCTTCGGGCGCAACCAGGTCACGGCCGGCTGGGAGGCCATCCAGGCCTGGGACCTGCCGGGTAACGCCCTGCGCGTGGCCCAGGAGGCGGTGTCCCTGCTCACCGCCGCGCCCTGCCCGGCGGACATTACCACCACGCTCATCCTGGGCGGCGACCAGCTTGCCCTACAGGTGCACTAATCCTGCGGCCACGCCACCGAGCTGGACCGGGTCTTCGGGAGCGAGGCGGCCTACGCCGGCACCTCTTTCCTGACCACCGACAAGCTGGGCAGTTTCCGCTACGGCTCGTCCCTGGTGAACCTGACCGCAGACAGCCTGCGCCCGCTGGGCCTGGGCACGTTCGGCTGGGACGACGAGGGCGTGCCGGCGCAGTCCACCCCGCTGGTCAAGGACGGCCTGTTCACCGGCTACCTGATGTCGCGCGAGACCGCCCCGCGCCTGGGCCTGGCTTCCAATGGCTGCATGCGCGCCTCCGGCTGGAATCGCATTCCCATCGTGCGCATGACCAACGTCAGCCTCGAGCCCGGCGCGTGGGACCTGGAGGACCTGATCGCCGATACGGACGACGGCATTTACATGGAGACCAACCGTTCCTGGTCGATCGACGACCGGCGGCTCAATTTTCAGTTCGGCACCGAGGTGGGCTATGAGATCAAGGGTGGCAGGCGCACCCGCCTGCTGCGCAATCCCACTTACGCCGGCAGCACGCCCGAATTCTGGAATGCCTGCGACGCGGTGTGCGGCGAGAAATACTGGCGCATGTGGGGCACGCCCAACTGCGGCAAAGGCCAGCCCGCCCAAATCGCCCACACCGGCCACGGCGCCGCCCCGGCTCGCTTCCGGGGGATTCGGGTGGGGGTGTTAAAATGAAAACGTTATCCACGAATTACACGAATGGGAACGAATGGACGCGAATTAATTTATAAAGGATCCACAAATTGCGCGAATTGGGGCGAAATGAACTTTAACAATCAAATCGGGTAATCCGGAAAGACGGAGGTCAAAACCGACCTCACCCCCCGGCCCCCTCTCCATGGAATGGAGAGGGGGAGAAACCAATTTCCTGGCAGGTAAGTTCGTCTCCTGACTACTTTCCCTGCGCTCCCTGACCTTCCCCCGAATCAGT
>DBMK01000115.1 GCA_002298885.1 Anaerolineaceae bacterium UBA700 | reverse complement strand
GGTTTCATTTTGGCTGCTTCGCAGCCAAAATGAAACCAATATTTATATAACCAACTCTTTGAGCTCTTCGGGCTTGACCGGGCCAGGCTCGGCAATCAGCTCGCGGGCGTGTTGGACCTGGTCCCACACGTTCCACAACAGCACGCCGCGCACGCGCTGCCCATCCAGGTAATAAACCACGCCCTTGCGATACGGCTTTTTCCACTCGGAAACCATGTTCAGGCTCGCGTCGAGCTCGCCTACGGCCTCGTACCCAAGCTCGAAAAGGTCGGAATAGAAATAAGGCAGGTAGGTGTATGGCTCGGAAGCGCCGGCCATGTTGCGTCCGGCCTGGCGTCCCATCACGTTGGCGTTGTCCTCGTGTTCGACGTGGATATATTTCCCCAGGCCTGGGTTGAAGAACTCGGCTACGTCGCCTGCAGCGTAGATCCCGGGATGGCTGGTCTGTAAAAATTCATCCACCACAATGCCGTGGTTGATTTTCAAGCCGGCCTGCAGCGCCAGTTCGGTGTTCAGCTGCACCCCCAACCCGGCAATCACGCCGTCGACCACGAACCCCCGTCCGTTTTGGGTCGTCAGGACGTAGCGGCCCTGGTAGGGTTCGATCTTGCCAAAGCGCTCGCCGGGAAGCACGTCCACGCCCTTCTGTCGGTAGAATTCATTCAAGAACTGGGAGAGATCGCGCGGGTAGATACGGGCGCCAATGCCGTCCTCGCGGAACAGCATGGTCACTTTCTTGCCGATCCCAGCCAGGGCGGCCGCGATTTCCGAGCCGATGAAGCCGGCCCCCAGCACGGCGAAATTCTGGCCATTTTCGCACATTTGGCGCAGACGGCGATAATCGGCCAGGGTGCGGTAATAGATCATGGCATCGCTTTCAACCGGCAGGCGGCGCGGCGCGGCCCCGGTGGCCAGCAGGATTTTGTCCCCGGTGTACACTTCTCCACGCTGGTCCTCGAAGATTTTTAGCCCTGGGTCCATTGAGACAATTTTCCGTCCCAGGGTAATCGCCACCCCCATCCCATCCAGCGTGCTCCAGATGCTGTTGAGCGGTTTTCCCTTCCACAATCCCTTGGTGAGCGGCGGACGATTATAGGGTAAATCGTTTTCAGTCCCTACCAGGCCGATCGACCCGTGCGGGTCGATCTCGCGAATCCCGTGGGCTGCCGCGGCTGCCGTCATTCCGGCGCCGATAATCAGATATTTGTAATTTTCCATAATCTAATTCTAGCGGGTGAGGTCGACGAATTCCTTAAATTCGACTAATAATAATCTGCCAAATTCTATCCACTATGGATAATTTGTGATAATATGTATCTTAATAGTGCGTTAAGCATCCAAAAATAGAACCGACCCAAATCAAGATCTTTAATATCAGAAAATCGTTTCAGGACAGGAAAATTGAATGGAATTCAAAGATCCGGCAATCAATTTGTTGAGCCGACCGGATTATGCCAGTCCGGAACCTGATGAACCATCCTGGCCGGTTATGATCTGCCTGCTGGGAGAATTCCGCTTGATGAAGGGCAGCGAGCCTTTGACAATCCACAGTCGGGGCAAAGGCGGTGAGCTGCTGCGTATGCTGGGCTTAAAATACGACACTTGCGTCTGCCGGGAAGTTTTACTGGACCGGCTATGGCCGGAGAGCAGCCAGGACCTGGCCATCCAATCCCTCAACAGCCTGGTTTACAGCCTGCACAAGCAGTTAGGTGAGCACCTGGAAGGCGCAGCCCCGGTGGTGTGCGCCGAGGGATTTTACCGGCTAAATATCCCCGCTGGGATCGGAGTGGACGTGGTGGCCTTCGACCGCCTGGCGCGCCGCAGCGAGCAAGCCGCCCGGGATGGCAGCCCGGACCTGGCAGCCGACCTGGCCGGCCGGGCCATTCGCTACTATCAGGGCGACCTCAGCGCCGGCAGCGATTTTGCGGTAACGCTCGAACTGGAACGGCTGCGCACCCAGTATATGACCTTGCTGGCCCGCCTGGCGGATTATCATTTCAGCGCCGGCGATTACGCCGGGTGCCTGGAATATGCCCATCGCCTGCTCGAAAAAGATCACTGCCGCGAGGACGCGCACCGCATGGTCATGCGCTGTTATGTCCGCCGGGGTGAACGCGCTGCCGCCCTGCGCCAGTACCAGTTATGCCAATCCATCCTCCTGGATGAATTTGATGCCGTCCCAGAGCCGGCTACGATTACCCTCTACGACCAGATCCGCACCGATCCGCAACAGGTCTAATCTAGAACTAAATCATTTGAACTTCATTGAAATATCAGCCGCTACTCAGCCATCTATCAGGGATGGCTGATATGCTTTTATTTGGACAATTACAGTCCTAATTCCGTCGATTTTCGTCGGGATCTATTCATTGGCAGACAAGAACCCATCCGATGCGCTGTCCGAAAAACACCAGGTCACATTAGTATTGCGCCTGCTGCTCGACCGCAATAACCGCCTGCTGCACGGTGATGTTGTTGATGTCAGCGGCCAATCCCTGGGCCATTTTTCCGACCTCGAATCGCTCACGCACGCCATCGAGGATTGGCTTGCGCGGGGTGAATCATCGGGTGGATGACGGACTTCGTTATGCTCATTGGCCTATCAACGTGGGCTAAGAAGCATTCATAAAGGAGGTTTAGCATATGGCAGGAACCTGGAAAGCTCTCAAGAACCAGCCGCCTTTCAACGCCAGCACCATGCTGCTGCTGACGGATGGTTCGGTCATGGTCCAGGAAGAAGCCGGGAAAAATTGGTGGCGCTTGAGCCCGGACGCCAAGGGCGATTACATGAATGGCACCTGGAGTACGTTATCGCCGATGATTCACAGCCGGGAATATTTCGCATCGGCTGTCCTGGCGGATGGGCGCGTTTTCGTGGCAGGCGGTGAATACAGCGACGCGGGCGGCGACTTAAACACGGCCGAAATATTTGACCCAGTTTGGGATTTGTGGACCAGCCTGCCCACCCCGCCCGGATGGACCAACATCGGCGACGCTCCTTGCTGCGTGCTGCCGGATGGCAGGCTACTGCTGGGCAACATTTTCACCAAGGACACCGCCATTTACGACCCGGTTTCAAACACCTGGACGGCGGCTGGAAAAAAGCACGACCCCAGCTCTGAGGAAACCTGGACATTATTGCCCGATGAGACAGTTCTGGACGCCGAGTGTTCGAACCATCCGCAGACCGAAAAATACCTGGCCGTGGCGGATAAGTGGATCAATACCGGCACAACTCCGTCGGACCTGGTCCAACCTTCATCGATCGAGATCGGCCCTGCGCTGCTCTTGCCCGATGGCAGGGTGTTCGCCATTGGGGCCAGCGGGCATACGGCCATCTACACGCCTCCGGCGCTGGCCAGCCAACCAGGGACGTGGAGCGCCGGGCCGGACCTGCCGCTGGACGGCCAGGGACGCCTGATGAAAGCCAAGGATGCTCCCGGTGTCCTGCTGCCAAACGGAAAAGTGCTGTTTGCAGCCGGCCCGGCAGGCGATGGCGCCAATGATTGGCCGTTTCCGACGTACTTTTACGAGTACGACGGCGCTTCGATTACGGCCATCCCCAATCCAGCCAGTTCGAATCAATTAGTTTATGAAGGGCGCCTGCTGCTCATCCCCAGCGGGCAGGTGCTGTACGCGAACGGGACGAATGACATCGAGGTTTATACGCCGGACGGCTTTCCGGATGAAGATTGGCGGCCGGAGATCACCAGCGTACCGTCTTTCCTGCGCATCAAACAGACGTACACCTTGCAGGGCCGCCTGCTAAACGGGTTATCCCAGGCCAACAGTTACGGCGATGATGCCAGTATGGCAACAAACTATCCCCTGGTGCGCATTCGCAATCTAAAAACTGGCCACGTGGTGTACGCACGCACGTTCGACCATTCATCCATGAGTGTTGCCACCGGATTATCGATCCAATCCACCCACTTCAAAATCCCATTCGGCACCGAGCTGGGCGACTCGGAGCTGTGCGTGGTTGCCAACGGCATTTCCTCGGAATGCGTGCGGGTGAAGCTCCACGAATGGCACCTGCGCATCCCAATTACCGAAGGGTTGGTCAACCGCTTGATCGGAAGCCTGGCGGATGGGCCGCTGTGGGTGTTAGGGCCCAATGGCCCGGTGCCAGTGCCGGGACCTGGCGACCCGTGGGCTGACGAAATCCGCAAGCAGGCCGAGGCCGCGCATGCCGATATTTTGCGCAGCATCAAGACCTTGCAGACCCTTGGGCAAGAAGTGGTATCTCACCGCACGAAATCAGCCTCTCGCTTGAGCGCTAAAGGCAAAATTAGCGCCGGTGTGGCGCAACCATCCGGCGACCGGCGCCGGGACAAAAAAGCGGAAAAACCGGCGAAATCGGCAAAGAAATAGCAGGTTAACCCCCATCAGGCACGTATTGCTTTTTAGAAACCAGGCTTTACCAGCCATTCAGGAAAGGAGATTAAAATGGCAAACGCACCAAAAGCATCCGCAGGTAGTTTTAAAGTAAACGTGGTGTTCAGCGGGCAGCAGAAGGGTGAGGACCTTCCCCCTTCACGCGCTTATCTCTTCGACCGCTCAGGTAAGTTGTTGGATTCGGAAGTTGTCGTCAATGGGGCCGCGGCCTTCAGGGTCGAGCCGAAAGCCGGCCAGAAGGTGATGGTTGGGCCGGACCTGTATGTTGCGGGCAAGCCACCGGCCGACCTTGAAGCGCAGCTTGTTAAGTCCAACGCCGTTACCCAGGACATCGTCCCGCAGGTGGTCAAGAGCGGATTGCGCGTGCCCATCTCTAATTACGTCTGGGGCTGCTGGTGGAAGACCTGCATTGTGGTCCACGGGACGGTGCGCAAGTTGCTCAACCCGGGCGACCCGAATCCGCAGTACGCCACCATCTGCAACGGCACCGTCCAGATTTTCCAGGTGGACCTGGGATGCACGCTGGACAACCTGGCTTCATTTGAAGTCCTGACCTTTCGCGACCGCATCGTGGATGTGCTGTTGGGCAAGATCACCATGGCGCAGCTTGCAACCCTGCCGCCGATACTCGTTAACCCCAACCCGCCCGACCCGGCTCCGGAGAGCGCATTGCGGAACGTCAACCTGGGCGGGGTCGTCAACGCATCGACCGTACGGAAATTCCGTGCTTCGGCTGCCGCCCGTGCCAGCGCCGTGCTCGAATCAGCCAGTTTGAACGCTGCAGCGCAGGTCAGCCAGGTGTCCGCGATGGCCTCCTCGATCACTGAAGTAGCCACGGTCATGTCGACTCTCAGCGGTAAGTCTTTAAATGATTTTATCGTTGCCAATAAGGCCATCCTCTTCCCGTTCTGGTGCTTGTTCATCCCGGATGATTGGTTTTGCTGGCAAGAGCTTGGCGAGGTTTCCATCCAATCTGACGGCAGCTTCTCGGCTGAGATTTGTTTTTGGTGCCCGGACGACTTCCCCGACTTGTATTTTGAGGTGATCCAGAATATCGGCGGAGTCGAGCGCGAAATCTCTGACCCGCAGATTGCCTGCAGCACGTATTACGATTACGACGGCTCGCAATCGGTCGATATCGTGGTAGACGATCCGACTGCGGTAGCCTGCCTGCCCGACCCCGGACGCCCGATCCCCGGCAACGCCCTGTACGTCTGGCCGACGGCCATCGGCAACGTCGATCTGCGCAACATCACCGACCTGGAATCGGGGCTGACCAGCAGCCTGACCGGGCTGGTAAACAGCGCCACTCCATGGGGCGGCACGCTTGCGCTGCAGGTCATCTTCGATCCCACCCTCAAAGCCAGCAGCACCGTGCGCTACTACCGCTGGTCCTATATGTTCGACGGCGACAGCGGCTTCACACAGATCACAACCCCGGTCAACCACCGCTATATGACCGTATCCTACTCTCCGCTGCGCATCGACCTGCATACGGTCAACCTGGGGCCGCATCCGGTCGGCTCTACGCCGAACCTGTACGATGTCCCCGATCCCTTCCCAGGCGACGGCTGGGTGGATATCAACGACCCTTACGACCGCCCGTTCGGTTATTTCGACAGCACGGGCAACGGCCTGGCGCCGTTCACCTATAACGACGTACTCTCGCGCCGTTCCGGACTGTGCACCTTGATGCTTGAGATGTTCGACGTATCCGGTAACCCGGCCCCCTGCAGCAACCTGGGCGGCCCGGGCCAGTTCGTGTTCGTCCTGCCGGATATGGGCATTCCAACCCAATACACCAGCGTCCTGACCGCCAACAACATCACGCCGTCCGGCGCGTTGGTTTTCCGGGTGCGGGTGGATAACAACGATACCGTTGCCAACCTGATCGACGTGGACACAACCGTGCCCTGCACCACCGACTGCGACTGCGGGATGCGCCATTACAATAACGGCAGCGACCTGGTTTCCGTCCATTACGCCGCCACTCACCCCAATAATTTCTTAACCTGGGGCCTGAGCATCACCCGCGGCACTGCCGGCACGGTTGCTACGGCGTCCGGAGCCACCAGCTCGCCGCCGATGAGCCTGCCATTCCCCTCGACGCCTGGCGTGTTCAAGAACACGGCTTCTTCGCTGCTTGGCCACTGCGCCAATGCCGCCTTCGCCGTCAATTTGGATACGTACGCCGATGCAACCGATGGCTATGGCCGCCAATCGCAATACGATCGCTCTGCGGCTATGGCGTTTGCATTGATCACGCCGTAAGGCGGAAAGGTTTCCTGAAATCCGGGTGCATTTCCGGCGGCACTGCCGCCGGAAATGCACCCATTCTTAATTTAAAATCCGAGAAAACAATTTTTGTGCTATATTTATTTGTACATTTTTATCCAATAGAAGAAGGAATCGCGTATGGATTTGCCGGAACCGGAAGTCCCCCCCGTATTTCACCCCCCGGTGAAATCGAAACCGGGTTCTTCCTTGCGAACTTTTATGATCGGCCGCCCACTGCCAACAGCCGATTCGCCCCACCAGACGATTGGTAAACTGATTGGCCTGGCTGTCTTTGCCGCCGACGCGCTGTCGTCAACGGCCTATGCGACCCAGGAGATATTGGTCATCCTGGCGGCTGCGGGCATGGCTGCACTGGGATATGCCTTTCCGGTTTCAATCGCCATCGTGGTATTGATGGTAATCGTCATCGTATCATACGAACAGACCGTCCATGCTTACCCTTCCGGCGGCGGAGCGTACGTGGTGGCCCGTGAAAACCTGGGCGACCTGCCGGCTCAAATTGCCGGGGCCGCCCTGCTGACCGATTACATCCTGACCGTGTCGGTATCCGTCTCTTCCGGAGTGGCCCAGGTCGTCTCGGCTTTTCCCGGTCTCTTCGAATACCGGGTGGAGCTTGCGATAGCCATCGTGATGCTGGTGATGGTGGTCAACCTGCGCGGGGTGCGCGAATCGGGGATGGCCTTTGCCATCCCGGCCTATTTATTCCTCGGCGCAATGTTGATCACCGTGGCAGTCGGCCTGTTCCGTTCGTTCACCGGAAACCTGGGCATGGTGGCCGATCCGCCGCCGATGTTAAACTCTATCGGCACCACGCTCGTGGCGGTAACGCCTTTCCTGCTGCTGCACGCCTTTTCCAGTGGCACGTCGGCAATGACCGGCATCGAGGCGATTGCCAACGGGATCACGGCCTTCAAGGAACCGCGCAGCCGTAACGCCGGGATCGTGCTGGTGTGGATGGGGGCCATCCTGGCTGTCCTGTTCCTGGGTATCTCCTATTTGGCCGGAGCGATCCAGGCCATCCCCTCGGAGCAGGAGACGGTCATATCGCAGATTGCCCGCACCGTCTACAGCGGCGAGGGCGTGATTTACCTGATAACTATTGCCCTGACGGCGATCATCCTGTTCATGGCCGTGAACACTGCGTTTGCCGGATTCCCGCGCCTGGGAGCCTACCTGGCCAAAGATGGATTCCTGCCGCGCCAGCTCACCTATCGCGGCAGCCGGCTGGTTTTCTCACGCGGCATCATCTTGCTCGGATTGATAGCCTCCGTATTGATCATCGTCTTCGACGCCAGTGTCACGGCCTTGATCCCTCTGTACGCCATCGGCGTGTTTGTGTCATTCACCCTTTCGCAGTTGGGCATGGCGCGTCGCTGGTGGAAATCGGGCCGCCTGGCTCCCGGCGCCGAGGTGAAAGAGACGAGCTCGGTGATCCGGCACGACCGCAACTGGATTTTAAAAATGGCTACGAATGGGATCGGGGCCGTTCTGACTGCTGTCGTGACGATCGTCTTCGGTATCACCAAGTTTAACGACGGCGCCTGGATCATCGTCCTCCTGATCCCACTCCTGGTGCTCTGGTTCACGGCCATCCAGCGCCATTACCGCAAGCTGGCAGGGCAGCTTTCGCTGTCGCACTACCGGCCCAGGCCGCCCGTCCAGCGCCACCGGGTCATCGTCCCCATCGGCGGCGTGCACGCCGGCTCTCTGGAAGGTCTACGCTACGCCAAATCCCTGTCGTACGACGTGACCGCGATTTACGTCTGCCTGGATCCTGAAGAGGCGCTTTCCCTCCAGAATAAGTGGAGTGTTTGGGGCGAGGGTGTGCGCCTGGTTGTCCTGGACTCGCCGTACCGCCTGCTGATCGAGCCCATGATGGACTATATCAAGACGCTGAGCAAACTGCGCCAACCGGATGAGATCATCACCGTTGTCGTGCCTCAATTTATCCCCAGGCATTGGTGGAACGGATACTTACACAGCCAGACGGCCTTCATGCTACGTCTTGGCCTTCTGCTCCAGCCGGGAGTGGTCGTGGTGGAGGTGCCATACCAGGTAGATTAAGGTTTGGATCGGTTTTTTTTATTTAGGGGTTTTGCCGGCGGCAAAACCCCTAAATATAAAAACTTGCCAGAGAGTGATCCCTCTTGGCTTACCATGCAGCCTTATTCTGCACGGTTGGCCGGCTTGTGTACAATTTCCGCAGTTCATTGCTATAATAGGGTTGCAACTCGAGCGAAATTGCTCCTGGTGTATCCAAATTATTAACATTTACAGCCCGCTGAGGAAAACTGGATGGCCTGGTTATCAGCTCCACCATTTCAACAAGCAAGCATCAGCACCCGGACGGGCAGTTCCAATTCGCTTGAAGAGAGCGGGAAAGTGACCTTCGGGAACAGCTAAATGGCCGGCCCGCGAACTTTGCTCTCGGTAGGCATTGACGTTGGCACCACGACGACGCAGATCATTTTCTCGCGCCTGAACCTTGAGGACGTGGCCCGGCCCGGACAAATCCCGCGCCTGTCGATAACCGACCGGGCCGTGCTTTACCAGAGTCCGATCGTCTTTACGCCATTGGCGGACCCCGAAACAGTGGACGCGGCGAAATTAAACGAAATTGTGCGCCGCGAGTACAAAGCCGCCGGAGTGGATCCAGCTCAAGTCGAGACCGGGGCGGTGATCATCACCGGCGAAACGGCAAAGAAGAAGAACGCCGACCAGATTCTGCGCGCTCTTTCGGGTCTGGCGGGCGAGTTTGTGGTCAGCGTCGCCGGGCCGCACGTGGAGAGCCTGATTTCCGGGCGCGGCGCCGGGGCGGCCCAGTATTCCCAATCCCATTTCACAACCGTCACCAACGTCGACATCGGCGGCGGTAGCGCCAACAGCGTCACCTTCCGCAGCGGCAGCCTGCTGGCTGCAGCGGCGATGAATTACGGCGGGCGTATCCTGGAAGTGGAGCACGCCACGGGCAAGGTGCGCAACGTAGCCGGCCCGGCGCGCCACATCCTGGCCGATATCGGCCTGCGCCTGGAGGTGGGTGACAGCCCCTCGCTGGCCGATCTGCGCCGCTTCACCGACCGCATGGCCGATATGACCGTCGAGCTGGTGGAGGGCACGGCGTCGCCGCTAGCGCAAAAGCTTTATCTCACACCGCCGGCGCCGGTCTCGGGCAAGGGCACGGTGCTCATGTTTTCGGGCGGCATCGGCTATTATTACTACAGCCCATTAACCCTGACCACCGTCGCCGACGTGACCCTTCACGACGACGTGGGCCCGCTGTTGGCCGAATCGATTCGCCTGCACCCGGCCTTCCAGGCCTACGAAATCCGCCCGCCGGCCGAGACGCTGCGTGCTACCGTTCTCGGTGCCAGCACCCAGACCGTGACCCTCTCCGGCTCGACGATCTGGGCGGAGCTCGAAATTTTACCGCTGCGCAATGTCCCGGTGATCCGCCCATCGCTGGATACCGACGTTGCCCCGGAGCGGGTGAGCCAGGCCATCAGCGATGCGGTCGCCCGCTGGGATGTTGACACAGCCAGCGACAATTTTGCCGTGGCCCTCGATTTGAACCGCGCCCTGGATTATCCCACCCTGCTGCAGATTTCTACTGGCTTGAGCGATTTTTCGCACTCCCTGGCGCCGGATAAGCCCTTGATCGTGATCATCGAGCGCGATTACGCCCAGGCATTAGGGCAGACCGTCAAAGGGATGAAGCCTAACCGCCCGCTGCTGGTGATCGACCAGGTGGGCTTGATGGAAGGTGATTATATCGACGTCGGCGCCCCGCTGATGGATGGGCGGGTGGTGCCGTTGAGCGTAAAGACATTGGTCTTTTACCATTGATCCCAGGAGATTGAAATCATGCTCCTACGCACGAAACTGCATGGAAAGACGTACGAGTTTCCGGACATCCGCATCCTGATGGGTAAGGCCAACGAGGAAAAATCTGGCGACCACCTAGCTGGTGTTGCCGCCGACAGCGTGGCCGAGCGGATTGGCGCTCGTTTGGTGCTGGCCGAGCTGCCGCTCAGCGTGCTGCGCGAGACCCCGGCAGTGCCCTACGACCAGGACGAAGTCACGCGGGTGATTCAAGACGCGGTAAACGAGACCATTTACAATGAGATCAAGGGTTGGACGGTGGGCGAGTTCCGCGAGTGGATCCTTGCCGATACGACTTCGACGGAGATGATCCGGCGCATTTCTTCCGGGCTGACAGCCGAAATGATCTCCGGGGTGACCAAGCTCATGTCGAACCTCGACCTGATGTACGCGGCCAGCAAGATCCGGGTGGCGGCGCATTGCAACAACACCATCGGCGCCCCCGGCACCCTCTCCAGCCGCCTGCAGCCCAACCACCCCACCGATTCGCCGGAGGGCATCCGGGCTGAGATTTACGAAGGCCTGTCCTACGGCTCGGGAGATTCGGTCATCGGGATCAACCCGGTCGACGACTCGTTTTCCTCGGTGTCGCGCCTGCTGGACATGACCTATGAGATCATCCAGACCTGGAATATTCCCACCCAGAACTGCGTGCTGGCTCACGTGACAACCCAAATGAAGTGCATGCAAGCCGGATCTCCGGTGGGGCTGGTGTTCCAGTCTCTCTCTGGGTCGCAGAAAGGCAACGACTCGTTTGGAATTTCGGTGGGCATGCTGGACGAAGCCTACGCCATGGCCAAAAAATATTGCTTCCCTACTGGCCCAAACTTCATGTATTTCGAGACCGGCCAGGGCTCGGCGCTCTCGGCGGACGCTCACAACGGCTGGGACCAGCTAACGCTTGAAGCCCGCAATTACGGCCTGGCCAAGCGCTACCATCCCTTCCAGGTCAACACGGTGGTGGGCTTCATCGGCCCGGAATACCTCTACGACGCCCGCCAGATCCAGCGCGCCGGCCTGGAGGACCACTTTATGGGCAAGCTGACCGGTATTCCGATGGGTGTTGATGCCTGTTATACCAACCATGCCCGGGCCGACCAGAATGCTATCGAAAACCTGGCGGTCATGCTCACCGCTTCGGGCTGCAATTATTTCATGGGCGTACCGATGGGCGACGACTCGATGCTCTCGTACCAGTGCACGTCCTACCACGATGCGCCCACCTTGCGCCAGTTGTTCAAGGCGCGCCCGGCGGCCGAATTTGAAAAATGGATGGTTGACCTCGGCCTGATGAAAGACGGCGTGCTCACCGCCAAAGCGGGCGACCCAACCTTCTTCCTCAAGCGATGACTGGAGACGGACCGATGGATGATGCCAGAATTGCCCAAATTGTCGAAGCCGTAGTCCGCCAGTTGGCGGCGGCCGGCGCCGTCTCTGCCCCGCAACAGCCCGCTGACAGTGCGAGCGCCGCGCCGGCGCCTCAGGCCGCGGCCGCCCCGCCACCTGCCCCGCCGCCGGCTCAAACACCGGCGCCTGCCGCAAAACCGGCAGCCTCCGCCGATTCTTCTAATGTTTCAATCGACCTGCCCGATCCGACCCTCCCCGAGTGGCGCTACAAGGCGCGGGTGAAGGACCCTAAGGATCCCCAGGCGATCAAACAATTGATCGCCTCGACCTCAGCCCGAATTGGCGTGGGGCGCGCCGGCCCGCGCAACACCACAGCCTCGCTGCTGCTTTTCCAGGGCGACCATGCGGTGACCCAGGACGCCCTCTACCGCGACATCGACCAGAAGCTGCTGGACGAGTTCGGATTGTTTACCGTGCAGACCAAAATTACCGGCGGCAAAGAAGAATACTTGCTGCGCCCGGACCTGGGCCGCCTGCTTAATGATGACGCCAAGCGCACCATCGCCGAGAAATGCGTCAAGAGTCCCAATATCCAGATCGTGGTCGGTGACGGGCTGAGCGCGGCCGCAATCGAAGCCAACCTGCGACAGATCTTCCCGGTGCTCAAACAGGGCGCCCAGGCTGCAGGCCTTTCATTGGGCACCCCGTTCCACATCAAGTACTGCCGGGTGGGCGTGATGAACGACGTCGGCGAGGCGATCAAGCCGGACGTGGTGATCCTGCTGATCGGAGAGCGCCCCGGATTGGGACGCGCTGAGAGCATGAGCGCCTACATGGGCTACAAACCCAAATACGGCGACACCGACGCCGAACGCGACGTGGTGTGCAACATCTTCGAGAATGGCGGCACCAACCCGCTCGAAGCCGGCGCTTACGTGATCCGGATTGCGCAGAAAATGCGCCAGCACCAGGCTTCCGGGGTTAAACTAAAGCTGGCAACCAAGTAATGCGCCTGGCGTCCTGACCAGCGGCAAAAGAAACGAAAATTGGCAGAGGAGATGCACATGGGCGTTCTAGATCCAATTTATGCAACACCACTTTCAGTCCGGTTGATCCCGAACGTGGATCCTAATTTTGCCGAGCAGTTGAAGCTCCGGCCGGAACAACATTCGATTGGCCTGATCACCGCCGATAACGACGATGCCACCTACGTCTCAATCGACGAGGCCACTAAAATGGCCGACGTCGAGGTGGTGTACGCCCACTCGTTCTATGCCGGGGCCAAGCATTCCTCCGGTTTGCTGTCCGGCGAGATCATGGCCATCCTGGCCGGGCCAAACCCGGCAGAGGTGCGGGCGGGGCTGAACGCGGCTCTCAACTACATGAAGAACGAGGCCATCTGGTATTCTGCCAACGAAGATGCCTCGATTGCCTTCTTCCCGCACCTGATCAGCCGTACAGGCACGTACCTTTCGAAGGTGTGCAATATCCCCGTCGGCTCCCCGATTGCCTACCTGATTGCCCCGCCCATGGAAGGCCTAGTAGCGCTGGATGCAGCCCTCAAAGCCGCGGCAGTCACTATCGCCTCGCTGACCATGCCGCCGTCCGAGACCAACTACATGGGTGTGATGCTCACCGGGGACCAGCCCGCCTGCAAAGCTGCTACAATAGCATTCCGCGAGATGGTGCTCGAAATTGCGCGTGACCCAATCCGTTATTAGGAGAGCCTATGCCAGAAATTGATAACGATCTCCTCTCAATCCAGGAAGCGCGCACCCTGGCGGTGGCGGCGCGCGAGGCTCAACGCCAGTTTCTGCATGCCTCGCAGGCCGAGGTGGACCGCATCTGCGCGGCCATGGCCGAAGCGGCGGCGCTGGCTTCCGAGCGCCTGGGACGCCTGGCCGTTGAAGAAACCGGCTACGGCGTGCCGGAGCACAAGACGCTCAAGAATCTGCTGTCCTCCAAGATGCTGTGGGATGCGATCAAGGACCTGCCAACCGTCGGCGTGATCCGCCACGACGCTAAAAAGAAGATCTACGATATTGCCTGGCCAATGGGTGTGGTGGCGGCGCTGACACCCAGCACCAACCCAACCTCGACCACCATGTTCAAAATATTGATCGCGGTCAAGGCACGCAATGCCATCGTCGTGGCGCCGCACCCGGCGGCAGCCAAATGCTCTGCCGAAACCGCCCGCCTGATGGCCGAGGCCGGCGAGCGCGCCGGTATGCCCAAGGGCCTGGTATCCTGCATGACACGAGTCAGCCTGCCCGGCACCCAGGAGCTGATGCGCCACAAATACGTGGCGCTCATCCTGGCAACCGGCGGGTCGGATATGGTGCGCGCCGCCCATTCGGTCGGCAAGCCTGCTTACGGCGTGGGGCCGGGCAACGTGCCGGTCTACGTCGACCGCTCGGCGGACCTGGCCCGCTCGGCGAAGTACATCGTGGCATCCAAAGCCTTCGATCATTCAGTCATCTGCGCCACTGAACAGGCCGTGGTGGTCGACCGCCCGGTGGCTGCCCAGCTCGAGGAGTTGATGAAGGCCGAAGGCGCCTATTTCGTCAATGAGGCTCAAGCGCAAGCCTTGCGCGGCCTGCTTTTCCCATCCGGCCACTTGATCAATCCAAAGATGGTCGGCAAAAGCCCGCAGCAACTGGCGCAAGCCTGTGGTATCAGTGTACCTGCAACAGCCCGCGTCCTTGTGGCCAAGGTCAAGAGTGTGGGGCCGGAAGAAAGCCTGTCCGGCGAGAAGCTGACCACCGTCCTGGCCTGGTACGAGGAAGACGACTGGGAGGCCGGCTGCGAGCGCTGCATCGAGCTGATCAACTTCGGCGGGCGCGGCCATTCATTGGTCATCCACGCCCAGGACGAAAAAGTGATCATGCAGTTCGGCCTGGAAAAGCCGGTCTTCCGCATCCTGGTCAACACATTTGGCACGCTGGGCGCGGTTGGCTTCACCACCGGGGTTGTGCCGTCCATGACTCTCGGCTCCGGCGGCATTGGCGGGGCGATCACCGGGGATAATATTACCGTGCAACACATGTATAATGTAAAACGCCTGGCCTACGAGCTCACCCCGCCACCCGAAGCCGCGTTTGCTCCCGGCTCGACCGATGACCCGGCGCAGCTAGGCGTGCAAGGTGCGCCTTCGGTAGCGGCAGGTGCTGCCGGCGTTGCCGGCGCAGCAGACGGGCAAATCGAAGAGATCGTCCGCCGCGTGCTGGCGGAACTTAAAAAGTAGCTTTTGGAGCTCCGGCTCTATTGCATTCAATCAAAAATATTTAATAAGGAGAGATTGCTATGCCAGTAGATGTTTCCATGATTGCTCTCGGAATGGTCGAGACCAAGGGGTTGGTCGGCGCGATCGAAGCGGCCGATGCGATGGTCAAGGCTGCCAACGTAACATTGATCGGCAGCGAATACGTCGGCGGTGGTTTCGTGACCGTGATGGTGCGCGGCGATGTGGGTGCGGTAAAGGCCGCAACGGATGCCGGCGCAGCCGCGGCCAAGCGAGTCGGCGAACTGGTGTCGGTCCACGTGATTCCCCGCCCCCATTCCGACGTCGAACTGATCCTACCTCAGCAATCCAAAGGTTCAATCGGCGGAAAATCCGGCGCGAAATAATCCGCATTGATGGCTCCGTACACCGTGCTACGGGGTATCCAGCGCGATTTAAACGATGACGCGTCAACTCTTTACTGCCGCCGACATCCGCCGTCTGGCGCGCGAGCAGAAGTCTGACTTGCTCATTCTCAGTTCTCAGGATATCGTCACGCCCGAGGCTGTGGACGTTGCTCGCGACCTGGGCGTTCGTCTGGTGTACGAAACGCCCGGAACAGCCGCGCCCAGCCCCGGCGGGTCATCTCCGCCGCTGGAACGGCCAGGCGCGCCGGTAAACCTGCCACCGTTGAAAGCCGTGCTCGGCAGCGGGGTAATTCTGGACCCGTTTGGCGAGGGCCTGGCGACACCTGGCTCAAATGTTCGCCTGAAGGACGTGGTCACCAGCGCCGACGGTAGCCCCATGGCGGCGGGCTACATGGCGCTCGATAAAGGGGAGTTCCCCTGGACGCTGACCTACGACGAGGTGGACATCGTGCTCGAGGGCGAGCTGGTTATCACTCGCGGCGGAACCTCGGCGCGCGGCGGACCGGGGGACGTGATCTTTATCCCCAAGGGATCGAGCATCACCTTCGGCACGCCGAGCCGGGTGCGCTTCATATACGTGGCGTTCCCGGCCAACTGGAACGAGCAGGGATGAGCGTTTTCACCGAGAGCGAGCTGCGTGAGCTGTGGCAAAACGGGCGGGGTCAGATCCCGCGCTTCCCGCCGGGGACGCGCTTTTCGGCAGCCGCCCAGGATTTCTTGAATGCGCATCACCTCGAAGTGCAGTTCGAGAGCGAGAGGCCGCCGGCGATGGGAACGCAGCAGGGCGCGGCCTGGGATAAACCGGGCGCTTTCCCGGTGATACTGACCGGCCCGGTGCCGGTCTGCTCGGAATGCGGGCAGCCGCTGCCGCACAAACCAGAGCACATGACCCAGATCGACGCCGGCCATTTTGCGCCCAAGACGATCCCCAGGTTGGTGCTGCGCGGCCGGGTGGACAGCCTGCACGGGTTGGTAATGCTCACGGCTGCGGTTGCCCGGCGCTTCCAACTGCCGGCGATGGCCGAAGCCCTGGACACGTTGGCCGCCTACTGCCGCGAGGTGATGAGCGCTGAGTATAACCTGCGCCAGGCGGCGCCCCTGATGATGCTGGGCAAGGGCGAGGAAGAGCTGCACGAGATATCGCACTGGCCGGACCGTACCCTGGGCATCCCGCACCTGGTGCCGGGACCGTACGACCACGAGATTCTACACTGGCTCAACGTGCTGCGCACCCAGGCGCGCGAAGTGGAGATTGTGGCGCTGACGGCCTTCCCGCCGGATGGGATCGACCCCGCCGCGGTAGGAGCCAGTATCGTCAAAGCATTGAACCGCCTCTCGTCGGCGGTCTACGTCCTGGAGCTCTTGTTCCAGGCCGGAAAGATTAGTTGGAAAGGAATCGACTGAACTGGAATTGGATAACGCATCCTTAATGAAATCGAATCTGGTAGAGCTGTTAACGCGCACCGATGATGTGATGAACGGGCGCGCCAATGGCTGGCACCCCGACCCGCAGGACTTAACGCCAGGCGGCGATTACAGTGGAACGCTGCACGTGGGCGTGGACCTGGGCACCGCTTATACCGTACTGATGGTTTTGAACGAAAATTACGTTCCGGTCGCCGGTGCCTACCAGTTTGCCCAGATCGTGCGCGACGGGTTGGTGGTCGATTTCGTGGGGGCGGTGGCGTTGCTACGCCAGCTCAAGCAGCAGGTGGAAAAGAAGCTCGGCTTCGAGATCAAATCGGCGGCATCTTCGTTTCCGCCGGGCGTGCCGCAGGCCGAGGTGCGCGCCACGGCCAACGTGCTCTACGCCGCCGGTCTGGAATGTTCGGGCCTGATCGACGAGCCGACCGCGGCCAACAACGTCTTGCGGTTGCAGGATGGCGCCATCGTCGACTGCGGCGGAGGCACCACTGGGATCGCCGTAATCGAAAATGGCAAGGTAGTCTACACGGCCGACGAGCCTACCGGCGGAACCCATTTCTCGCTGGTCATCGCTGGCGCCAAGAACATCTCCTTTGAGCAGGCCGAGGAATTGAAGAAAGACCCCAAGGAGCAGCCGCGGCTACTGCCGGTGGTGCGCCCGGTGATGGAGAAAGTTGGCAGCATCATCAACCGTCACGTCGCCGGCCGGAAGGTGAAAAAGCTTTATCTCGTCGGGGGGACCTGCGCCTACCCGGGCATGGATAAGGTAGTCCAAGAATACACCGGCATCGAGACGGTTGTTCCGGTCAGCCCGCTGTTCGTCACCCCGCTGGGGATTGCTATGCATAATTAGAAAGGAGTCATCATTTTATGGCCGATCAATTCCAACTGCGTTGTTATTCATACATCGACCGGATGCAGCCTCAATACGCCGCCTTTGTGGGGACGATCACCCAGGGTGACCTGCCAACCGAAGGTATGGCGGCGTTGTACATCGAAGTAGCCCCGGGCAACGAGGTTTTCCGCCTGGTAGATATTGCTGTCAAGGCCACTGAAGCCCGGCCGGGCGCCCAGATCGTTGAACGCGAATTCGGCATGTTCGAGGTCCACTCGCGCTCCCAGTCCGAGGTGCTCGAAGCCGGGCGCATCGTGTTGGAGCGCATCGGTCTGAAGATCGAGGACCGCGTGCGTCCCGAGATTGCCTCGGTGCAAATCATCACCAACGTCGACCCGTACCAGTCCCAACTGTTGAACCGCTTCCGGCGCGGCAGTATGCTCGTCCCGGGCGAGACCATGCTCGTGCTGGAATGCGCCCCGGCAGCCTACATTAACTATGCCTTGAATGAAGCCGAAAAGGGCGCCAACATCAAGGTGCTGCACGTGTCTTCCGTCGGTCGTTTCGGCCGCATGTGGCTTTCCGGGTCCGAGGCCGAAATTTTGACCGCCAAGAATGCGGCGGTGAACGCCATCGAAAAGCTGGAAGGCAAGAAGGGCTGATCTTTCCGTTCCTGGGGTGAGGTGCTATGGCCAAGATCTTTTATACCGAACGCGACATCGACGATCTGCATGACCGCGGCGTGACCAGCCTGGACATCCACGATGGGGTGGTGCTGACCGACCTGGCCCGCGAGCGTATGGACAAATATGGCATGGTCCCGAACCGGGTCAATCCCAATTCTCACCCCGAGGACAACCCCGACGAGGTCCTGGTCCACCGCATTAAAGCCGCTGTGCTGGCGCGCTTGAACGGGCAGGTGGACCCGGTTTTACTAGATAAGGTGATCCGCCGTGTGCTGGCGGAGATGAAATAAAAAAACCAGCCAGCCCCTAACCCCCACCCTCAGGGCGGGGGAATTTTTTTTAAATCATTTCGGCCGGCAAAGCCGGCCGAAATGATTTAAAAAGGAATTCTTTGCATTTAATCCGCAATAAAGACGGAATCGACGATGCCGACGATGACCGAGATGACGCAAGCGTCGGGATTTTTGAGCACCTGGCGGGCGCCGTTGCCTTCGCGGTTGACCAGGACGGTGTCGCCGATGCCGGCCTGGGTGTTATCCAGAGCGATGAAATCCTCGTCGGGAGCTTCGCCCTCCAGGCCCAACGGCTGCACCACCAGCAGGCGCCGGTTCTTGAAATCCCGGTGGCCGATGGTGGTCACGATCGTGCCGACGATTTTGCCAAGTATCATTGTTCCCTGACCCGAAATTGTAGTAACGACTTTAGTCGTTGCTTGCGAATGGTAACGACTAAAGTCGTTACTACGATGGTTAAGTGTAAGGATTCCAGCCTTTGCGCATGGTTAAATTAAAATCCCCGTCCGGGCGCACGACGAGCTCGTCCACGATGCCCACCAGCGCCAGGTCGACCGGCACGAACTTGACATCCGGCAGCGCCAGCGAGGCCTCGCGGCTGCGCACCATCACGCACAGGTCGCCAACGCCGGCGTCGACCACGTCCGCGGCCACCTGGAGCGCGCCTTGCGGTTCGAGCCGCTTGTTGAGCGGCTGCACAACCAGCAGTTTCAGTCCCTCCGTGCCGGGATACTTGAGCGTGCAAACCGCGCTGCCGCGAACGCGTCCGAATAACATGGCGTTATTTCAACCCCGTGCTGGTCAGCACCCGGCTGATGATCGAATCCAGCAGGACGGCATCCAACTCCGGCCCCAGGCGGGCAATCACCGCCGAGCGGATGCGGTTTTGCAGCTCTGCCGCTTCGGCCGTAACCGGCTTGACCGCAGGCGCAGGCGGAACAGGAATCGCCGGCGCCGGGTTGGGAGAAGCAGCCGGCTGGCTGCGCGGCACCTGGCTCAGGTAAGGGCGCACCGGGGCGCCGGGCACTTCTTCAGGGTGATTGTGGACGAGCTCCAATCCCAGTTTTTGGGCCTTCTCGTAAGCCAGCACGGTCAGTGCCACGCCCTCCGTGATCTCCAGGGATTTCACGCCGCTCTTCACCAGGTCTTCGATCTCTTTTTCGGTATAGAAAATCCTGGCCATGGCCCTTCTCCTAGCGCTACTTGCGGAAGACGACTTCGCCGTCGACTTCCAGCGAATCGATGATCGACATGATCACCGCATCCACCGGTGTATCCTTGGTGATGTTCGTCTGGCGGGCGGACGAACCGGCGCAGGTCAGCACCAGGTCGCCAAACCCGGCGTCGACCGTGTCGACCGCCACGAAGGGCTTGCCAACGGGGGCGCCGCGTTCGTCAGTCTGGCGCACGATCAACAGCTTGCGGCCCACCAGCTTCTCGTCCTTGATAGTTGATACCGTCGTTCCAATAACCCTGGCGATCAGCATGCGTCCTCCTGGATTATTTGTTTTGTGCAGTTTTCAAGTTGCTTCTCAACTTGAAAACTGCACAAAAATATTAATATTTTCCAGCTACGGCCGGGGTCGCTTCCGGTGCTTTTTCGGCAGACGGACCCTGCAGAATTTTAACCCCGGCGCTGGCGCCAATGCGCGTGGCTCCGGCCTTGATCATGTTCTCGGCGTCCTCGTAGGTGCGCACTCCGCCCGAAGCCTTGACGCCCATGCCCGGTCCGACCACCCGGCGCATCAGCTCCACATCGTGCACGGTAGCGCCGCCGCTGGCGAAACCAGTAGAGGTTTTAACGAAATCGGCTCCAGCTTCCTTGGCGATCAGACAGGCGATGGTCTTCTCTTCGTCGGTCAGCAGCACCGTCTCGAGGATCACTTTCACCAGCGCGCCGCGCTCGTGGCCGGCTGTCACCACACCATAGATATCCTTTGCTACCATCTCCAGGTCGCGCGCCTTGAGGGCGCCGATGTTGATTACCATATCGATCTCGGTTGCGCCCTGGTCGAGGGCATGCCGGGCTTCGAAGGCCTTAACCTCTGGTGCTGTGGCGCCCAGGGGGAACCCGATCACCGTGCATACTTTGACCGGCGAGCCCTTGAGCAGTTGGGCGCTCAGCTCCACCCAGGTGGGGTTGATGCAAACCGAAGCAAAGCCGTATTTGCGTGCCTCGAAGCATAATTGAGCGACCATGTCCGGGGTCGCTTCCGGCTTGAGCAGGGTGTGGTCGATCATCCCGGCCAGGCTTAGGTCCTGAGGGATGACGCCAATCGTAGAGGAAAGGCGCTCAGCGCCGGCGCTGACTACCTGGCCGGCGCGGTCGAAGCAGGTGCGCACGCACAGGCCGTCGGCGCAGTTGAATTTGCAGACAGCGCCTTCCGGCAGGGCGGTGCGCTCCTTTTGCTCCATCATCACTGCCAGGACTTCGTGGGTGATGATTTCGACCAGCTTTTCGACGGTTTTCGGATCAGGTTGCATAGAACCCCTTATTTCAGGTACTGTTTTTCGATGGCGGCGATCTTTTCAACCCGCTTGGCGTGGCGCCCGCCGCCGAAATCGGTAGTCAGCCAGGTCTTGACGATCTGCTTGGCAAGGTTCACCCCGATCAGCCCGGCGCCAAGGGTCAGCACGTTGGTATCGTTGTGCTCGCGGCTGTTGATGGCGGAGGAATAATCGTAGGCCATGCCGGCGCGCACGCCGGGCAGCTTGTTGGCTACGATGCAGCTTCCAATTCCGGCGCCGTCGATGACGATGCCCCGCCAGGCCTTGCCGCTGCTGACCAGGTTGGCGACGGCATGGGCAAAATCCGGGTAGTCCACTGCTTCTTTGCTTGTCGTGCCGACGTCGACCACCTCGAACCCCATTGCCGACAGGTCCGGCTTGATCAGCTCTTTCAGCTCGTATCCGCCGTGGTCCGATCCAATCGCAACTACTTTCTTGGTGGCAGTGGAGGTTTCAGCCTTTGGCAACGCAGGTGTTTGCTGCGCGGCGCCGGCCGCGTTCTTAGCCGGCGTGGATAGCCCCATGGCCTGTTCCACTACTCGCCGCACGATCTGTTGGATTTCGTCGTCATTCATGCCGGGCACAGGGACCTTTTTTATAAAGATGAAATGATAGGACCAAAATTGATTACCTGGTAGACATCTGCAGGTAAAAAAGGTATCTAGATTATCCGCTTTTATGGTTCGTGCGTCAAGGGATGGAGGATAGTTTTCACCACAGAGTCACAGAGA
>DBMK01000116.1 GCA_002298885.1 Anaerolineaceae bacterium UBA700 | reverse complement strand
CCCGCAAATCCATCAAAAACCCTTTACTTTAAGAGGTACAATGTTTTTTTGTGTTCATCCTGTAATATTAAGAACATGATTAACATCTAGTAAAAATAAGTCCATTTCTCAGAAGAGTTTAAACCTGTTCATTGTTACAATGCTAGTTAGGTTAATTGTCATACAATTATCCTGGTTGTTTATTATCACCCCCTGGGAGAAAAGATATGCCCCAAGAAGAAGATCCCCGAATCCTTGAACTGCGAGAATTGCGCGCCAAGGCGCAGCAGGGCGGCGGTGCAGACCGCATCGCCAAACAGCATGCCAAGGGCAAGCTGACCGCNNTGACCGCCCGCGAGCGGATCGAGCTCCTGCTCGATCCGGGCACATTCGTCGAGCTCGAAACTTTTGCGGTCCAGCAGCAGGACCCAATGAGCATGGGCGATGAGAAATACCTGGGCGACGGCGTCGTCACCGGCTATGGCCTGGTAGATGGTCGCACGGTCTACGTATACGCCCAGGATTTCACCATCCAGGGTGGCAGCCTGGGTGAAATGCAAGGCACCAAGATCTGCCGTGCCATGGACCTGGCCGTACGCGCCGGCTGCCCGGTGATCGGCCTGATCGACTCGGGCGGGGCGCGCATCCAGGAAGGCGTCTACAGCCTGCGCGGCTATGCCGAAATCTTCAAGCGCAACGCACAGTATTCCGGAATTATCCCCCAGATCAGTGTCATCATGGGACCCTGCGCCGGCGGCGCGTCTTATTCGCCGGCTCTGACCGATTTCATTATCATGGTCGAAAAGCAGTCCTTCATGTTCCTCACCGGCCCCGAGGTGATCAAAACCGTCACCGGCGAGATCATCGACCAGGAATCGCTCGGCGGCGCCGCGGCCCACCTGGCCATGAGCGGCCTGGCCTCGCTGACTGCCCCCAGCGATAAAGAAGCCCTGCAGACTGTACGCCTGTTGTTGAGCTACCTGCCTTCGAACAACATCAACGACGTGCCGGCCCACCCGTGCGGCGACGACATCACCCGCGCGGACGAAGAGCTGAACCACCTGGTGCCCGTGGATCCCTCAGTGCCCTACAGCATGCACGAAGCTATCGAGCACATCGTCGACCGCGGCTCGTTCTTAGAGCTCCAGCCCACCTTTGCCACCAACGCCATCATCGGCCTGGCGCGCCTGGGCGGCGAATCCGTCGGCATCATCTCTCAAGAACCCTCCAATATGGCCGGCGTAATGGACATCGACGCCTCGGATAAAATCTGCCGCTTCGTTCGCTTCTGCGACAGCTTCAACATCCCCATCCTCACCTTCCTGGACTGCCCCGGCTTCCTACCCGGCTCCGACCAGGAACACCGCGGCATTATCCGCCACGGCGCAAAGGTGCTGTTCGCCTACGCCGAATCGACCGTTCCCAAGGTCAGCGTCATCACCCGCAAAGCCTACGGTGGAGCCTATATCGTCATGAGCAGCAAGCCCATGGGCAGCGATATCAATTTTGCCTGGCCCAGCGCTGAGATCGCCGTGATGGGTCCTGAAGGCGCCGCCAACATCCTCTTCGGCAAAGAGATTAAAGCCGCCGCCGACCCGGCTGCCGAACGCGAGCGGATCATCGAGGATTACCGCAAGCGCTTCCTCAACCCCTACGCCGCAGCCGGCGCCGACGTGATCGACGACGTCATCGAGCCCAAAGAGACCCGCTTCAGAGTCATCACCGCCTTCACCGCTCTGAAAGACAAGTACATGGCCACCCTGCCACGCAAACACGGCAACATGCCCGTCTAAGGCCGAGGAGAAAAAAATGTCCACCTTTGTTGCCACACTTTGGATGACCTTGATCGGCATGGGACTGGTCTTTGTCGCGCTCCTCTTGCTGTGGGGCCTGATGGAAGCCACAGTCAAGGGCACCGCCTGGTACAACAAAAGGCACCCGGAGGTTGAAGAAGAGGGAGCGGAAGAGGAAGAAGAGGCTGACGCAGTCTCCGCGATTGAAGAACAGCCCGCCCCCACCGCCATCAAACAGCAGGCGGCAGCCGCCGCCGTTGCGGTTGCCCTGGCCTTGCGCAGTGAATCTCCCGAAGCCGCCGGCCAACTGCCGGTAGTCTCCGGCTATTCCGGGCAGCCCAGCGCCTGGCAGACCGTCATGCGCTCTGCCCAGCTCACCCAGCGCTCCAACCAATTTACACGCAAATCTCGAGGGAATGTGCGATGAAAATCACTGTAAAAATCAACAACCAGAATTTTGTAGTTGAGGTGGGGGACCTGCAGGACCGGCCGATTACTGCCGTCGTCGATGGCGAGGTTTTTGAAGTCTGGCCGGATGAAGGCAAAGCAGCGCCCGTGGCTGCGCCTGCGCCTGTCGTCGAGCCGCCTGCGCCCCGCGCTGCCCCGGCGCCCGCTCCGGCTCCCAGGCCGGCGGCGGCCCCGCTCAGCAACGGCGGCGATAAGAGCAAGCAGGTCGTTGCCCCCATTCCCGGCACGATCCTCTCGATAAACGTCAAAGAGGGCCAGGAAGTTGCCTTCGGCCAGGAACTGTGCACGCTGGAAGCCATGAAAATGAAGAGCGCCATCCGCTCGAACCGGGCGGGCAAAATCGCCACCATCCGCGTCGCCGCCGGCGACAAAGTCGGCCAGAACCAGGCCCTGATGGATTTCGCCGACTAAAGGAGACGTCATGGAATCAGACATCGTCAAACAAATCCTGACCGGGTTTGCAGGTTTTGGGTGGGGAAATGCGGTCATGATCGTGGCCGGCGTCATCCTCATCTACCTGGCGGTCGCCAAGGAATACGAACCGAATCTGCTGGTCCCGATCGGCGTCGGATGTATCCTGGCCAATATCGGCATGGCGGTGACCATGAACAGCCAGGGGGCAGTCACCTGCAACCTGGACCAGAATTTCCTGACCATCCTGTACTGCGCCGGCATCAAGACCGAGCTCTTCCCGCTGCTCATCTTCGTCGGCGTGGGCGCCATGATTGACTTTACCCCCCTGCTGGCCATGCCCCAGATGGTTATGCTCGGCGCTGCCGGCCAGTTCGGCATCTACGCCACGCTCATCTTCGCCTCATTCCTGGGCTTCAACCTGAACCAGTCCGCTTCGATCGGCGTCATCGGCGCCATCGACGGCCCGACCGCCATCTTCGTATCCACCAAGCTGGCGCCAGAGCTGTTGGGCGCGATTGCGGTGGCAGCCTATTCTTACATGAGCCTGATCCCGGTCATCCAGCCGCCGATCATGAAGCTGCTCACCACCAAGAAAGAACGCCAGATCCGCATGGAATATTCGCCGCGCCCCGTTACCAAGCGCGCCCTGATCATCTTCCCGATCGTCGTCACCATCATCATCAGCCTGATGGCGCCGCAGGCCGCCCCCCTGATTGCCACTCTCATGCTCGGCAATTTCCTGCGCGTCGCCGGCGTGGTCGAGCGCCTCAACAAATCCGTCCAGAACGAGCTGATCAACATGTCCACCCTCTTCCTGGGCCTATGCATCGGCGCCACCATGACCGCCGAGCGCTTCTTGAACTGGCAGACGGCGGGCGTGCTGGCCCTGGGCCTGGTTGCCTTCATCATCGACACGGTCGCCGGGCTGCTCTTCGGTAAATTGGCGGCTTTCCTCACCCGCGGCAAGATCAACCCATTGATCGGCGCGTGCGGAATCAGCGCCTTCCCGATGGCCGCCCGCCTCTCAGCCCGCGCCGCCCTGGATGAGGATTTCGATAACTTCATCCTGATGCATGCCATGGGCTCCAACACGGCCGGGCAGCTTGGCAGCGTGGTAGCCGGCGGCTTGCTGCTGGTGCTGGCGACCAGTTTCTTCCCGCTGATTCATTGAACTGAAGGTCTCTTCCTTAAAGAAAACAGGGCCGCTCGTGCGGCCCTGTTTTATTAACATAGTCACTTAAGTGATTTACGCTGAATGTCGGGGCGTATTATCCACATCCAGGCGGTACCCTGCGCCGCGCACCGTCTTGATGAAAACCGGGTGGCGCGGGTCTTCTTCGACAGCCTGGCGCAGCCAGCTTACGTGGACGTCCAGCGTGCGCGTGTCCACAGTGTAGGCCGTATCCCACACCTGGCGGAAGAGCTCTTTGCGGTCGATCAATTCGCCCGGATGCTCCATTAAAATTTTCAGCAGAGTCACCAGCCTGGGCGTCAGGCGCACCTGGCGGTCCTGGCAGCGCACCAGGCGCTGCTCCACGTCGAGCTGGAGCGAGCCGGCTTCAAGCAGTTCTTTCGGTTCTGCCGGAATCAAGGGCCGCATGCGGTTAATAAGCTTTTGCAGTGTAAAAGGCTGCACCAGGACCACATTTGCGCCCATTTTATCGCTCGAATCGGGCTCAGTGTCTAAAATCAGGACAATTGGCAGCTTTTCGGTATGCTGGCGTAAGGACTGGCAAATGCGCTTGCCGCTGGTGCGCATGGACGCCGCATCGACGATCACCAGGTGGGGCAGGCTATCCGAAAGGCGCGTTAAGGCAGCGCTGCCGTTCGGAACGCTCTCCACGTGAAACCCCTTCTTGGTTAACCCGGCTGAGAAGGAGGGGTGTTCGGCTCGTTTGCCTTCAATGAGCAATACATTTGCCTTCATGGACATTGCCATAAAAGTCCACTTCCATTTTCTACTGTTTTGTTTCGGGTAACCAAGCCTGGTCCCCTAAAGGAGTACCCCGTTTGCATGCCCCCCCGTTGTCAGTGCTTAGAAATGGAAAAGGTGAAAATTGCTGCTCGGGGGCCTGAGTGTTTATATTATACCCGAAACTTAAAGAAATCGCGCGGATTCTTATGTAACAAATTTGGACTATTTGAGTTGCATCCATTCCTTCACCGTGTTAGAATAATGCAAGGCTCAATCTAGTAGCCGCTGAGAGGTATTTCTATGGCCCGAATGGTAGAAGTAGTGATTGACAGCGTGCGCGTCTCGTTGACCAACCAGCAGCGTATCGTCGTGCTGCGTGAGGTCGATACAGAGCGTTATCTTTCGATCTGGATCGGCCCCTACGAGGCAGAGGCGATTACGATAGCCCTGCAGGAAATCGAAGTGGCGCGCCCGCAAACACACGACCTGCTAAAAAATGTATTGAACCAGCTCAATGCCCGGCTGACGCGGGTGGAGGTGGTTTCTTTAAAGGAAGATGTTTTCTTTGGCAACCTGGTAGTGGAGCACGGTGGCCATACATTGAACATCGATTCTCGCCCATCCGACGCCCTGGCCCTGGCGGTGCGCGCCCATGTGCCCATCATGATTTCGAAGGAAGTGATGGAAACGGCAGGAGTCATCCCCGACCAGGACTTGCAGCACGACCAGGAATCGGCGCCCCTGGCGCCTCCACCGCCCCCTTCCCAGACCCCGGCCGAAGAAAAAGCCAGCGAGGAGCGCTTGTCGGTTTTTGAAGATTTCTTGCAAAACCTGGACCTGGACGATCTAAACAAGCCCTCCAACGATGAAGATGACCCGGACGAAGGTAAGCCCGATAAGGACAAATAACTTACCGCAAAACCAACCACCGGGGTCGCAAGTTCGCCCCGGTGAATCGTCTTTAATCAGACATCACCTACCTCAATCCCTGGCAGCTTAATATGACCGATTTCGCTCCGCCTCCCGAAGAAATCGCCGCACCCGAAATTCAATCCCAACCCCACAGCCGGCAGGCCGAAGAAGCCGTGCTGGGGTCTATCCTGATCAATCCTGAGACCTATTTCGACGTGGCTCAGTTCCTCCAGGCCGACGATTTCTACATCGTGCGCAACCGCTGGATCTGGGAGGCCTTCACCCGCCTGCACGAAAGGCGGCTGCCGCTCGATTATTTGACCGTCGTCCAGGAGCTGGAAAAATTGGGCCAGCTATCGGAGGTGGGCGGCCACGCCTACGTCATGGCATTGATCAACCAGACGCCTTCTTCGATGCATGCCCAGGCCTATGGCAAGATCATCGAGGAGACCTCCATCCGTCGCCGCATGCTGGCATCGGCTAACGAACTGGCCAAACTGGCCTACGACCAGCAGAAGAACGTCGAAGGCATCCTGGAAGAAGCCGAAAAATCGATCTTCAGCGTCAGCGAGCGGCGCATGCGCCACGACCTGCAGCCCATAGACCAGGTGCTGAGCGAAGTCTACGACCGCATCGACCTGCTTTCCAAGCGCGGCGACGAGATTTACGGCGTCCCTACCGGCCTGTACGACCTGGATAAGCTCCTGGGAGGCTTGCAAAAGTCCGACCTGCTCATCGTGGCCGGGCGCCCCGGCATGGGCAAAACCGGCTTCCTGCTCTCGGTTGCCAAAAACGCCGCCCAGAAGCACAAGAAACACGTGGCCATTTTCTCGCTGGAAATGTCCAACGAACAGCTCGTCCAGCGCCTGATCGCCCAGGAGACGGGCATCGACACCCAACGCCTGCGCACCGGCAAGCTGAGCGAGGACGAATGGCCGTTGTTCACCCACGCCATCGAAGTCCTGTCCGATACGCGCGTTTTCTTGGATGACACACCCGCCATCACCCCCCTTGCGCTGCGTACCAAGTGCCGCCGCCTGCACATGGAATATCAACTCGACCTGATTATTGTGGATTACCTGCAACTGATGAGCAGCGACGTACGCACCGACAACCGGGTGCAGGAGGTCTCCTACATCTCGCGCAATTTGAAGGTGCTGGCCCGCGAGCTGAACGTCCCGGTGCTGACCGCGGCCCAGCTCTCACGCGCTGTCGAGCAGCGCGCCGACAAGCGCCCGGTGCTCTCAGACCTGCGCGAATCCGGGTCGTTGGAGCAGGACGCAGACATCGTGATGTTCATCCACCGCCCGGACGCTATGGAAAAGGATTCGCCCAAGGCCAACATGGCCGAAATCATGGTGGCCAAGCACCGCAACGGCCCCACCCACCCGGGCATCGAGCTGGTTTTCCTCAGCCAACTGGCCCGCTTCGAGAACGCCGCCACCATGCCGGGGCCTGGCCCAAGGCGCTAATCAGGAGCAAGGATGCCTTCATTTGCAGGTTTTCCGTCCGGCAAGGTCCATTCCACCCCCCTGCCGGCCCCATTTTTCACCGACCTTCTGCCGCAAATCGACCACCTGGGCGAGCTTAAAGTAACCCTTTACACCCTGTGGTTCCTGGATCAGCAGGAAGGTCCGCTGCGCTACCTGACCTTGAAGGATTACGCAAGTGACCGCCGACTAATCGAGGGACTGGCTGCCTCCAGACCGGATGCCGCCTCGGCGGTAGATGATGAGGGCGAATCCCTCGCCGAGATCGTCCGCCCGATCCTGATGGATGCCCTGGACCGGGCCACCCGTCGCGGCACCTTGCTGCGCGCGGTCCCCCCGGGTAAGGCGGCGGATGAGACCGTGTTCTTTCTCAATTCGCCCCGCGGCCGGGCCGCCCTGCAGAGCCTGATGCAGGGCGAATGGATACCGGGGATTGAAGGCCGGGTGCCGGCCGCACTGGCCGTGGAGCGCCCGAACATCTTCAGGTTGTACGAGGAGAACATTGGCCCGCTCACTCCACTCATCTCGGATGCCCTGCGTGAGGCCGAGGAGGCCTACCCGCCCGATTGGATCGAAGAGGCCATCCACAAGGCCGTGAATGCCAATGCCCGTTCGTGGAATTATGTTAAAAAGATCCTGACCTCCTGGAAGGAGAAAGGCCGCGATGACCAACATCGAAGAGACTCTGAAAAAGATAGCCGCCGGTACATCGAAGGTGAGCTCGCCGACTTCATCGACCACTGAGCCTCCCGATAGAGCTTTCCTCGGCGACCCGAACTGCCCCATCTGTCATGGAGTGGGCTGGATCCGCCAGGACTTGCCGCTCGACCACCCCGATTTCGGCCGCATGAGCCCGTGCACCTGCCGCCAGAAGGACGCGGTCGCGGCCACCTTCAACCGCCTCTATCGCCTGAGCAACCTGGAAGCCTTCAGCGGCATGACTTTCGAGACCTTCAAAGTCCAGGGCCGCATGGGCTTGAGCGACAGCCAGGAAATGTCTCTGAAATCGGCCTTCAGCCAGGCCACCCTCTTCGCCAACAACCTCAAGGGCTGGATCCTGTTCTACGGCGGTTACGGCTGTGGCAAGACCCACCTGGCCGCAGCCATCGCCAACAACGCCGTCGGCCTGGGTGTCCCCACCCTCTTTTTGACCGTGCCCGATCTGCTGGACTGGCTGCGCTTTGCCTACGATAGCCCCGAATCGTCCTTCGAAGACCGCTTCTCCGAGATCCGCAATATCCGCCTGCTGGTGCTGGACGACCTGGGCACGCAGAACACCACCCCTTGGGCGCAGGAGAAGCTGTTCCAGATCATCAACCACCGCTATATCAACCACCTGGCGACCGTGGTCACCACCAACCAGCCCCTGGATGAAATCGACGGGCGCATCCGCTCGCGTTTGGAGGACCCGGACCTGGTGGCCCTGGTGCGCATCACTGCCCCGGATTACCGGGCGCCAATGCGCGACAGCAGCCACCCCGTCCTGTCCTCGCTGCACCTGTATCACGAGCGCAATTTTGGCAGTTTTACAATGCGCCCGGATGAAAAACTGGATCCCGACCAGCGGCGCAGCCTGGAAAAAGCCTACCAGACGGCTCAAAAGTTTGCCCAAAAGCCGCGCGGCTGGCTGGTATTGATGGGGAATTACGGCACCGGCAAGACCCACCTGGCCGCCGCCATCGGCAATTACTGCTACGGCATCGGCGAGGTGCCCATGTTCGTGGTGGTGCCCGACCTGCTGGACCACCTGCGCGCCACCTTCAGCCCCAGCAGCAACATCTCATATGACGACCTGTTCAACCAGGTCAAAACGGCGTCGCTATTGATCCTCGACGACCTGGGGACTCAATCGGCAACCCCCTGGGCGCGCGAGAAGCTCTACCAGATTTTCAACTACCGTTATAACACCGAGCTGCCGACCGTCATTACCACGTCGCTGACCCTGGAGGAGATCGACCCGCGCATCCAATCGCGCATGCTCGACACCCGCCTGTGCACCACGTTGGCCATCATCACCCCTCCCTACCGCGCCGTGTCTGCGCCAGAGAAACCAAAGCGGTCCCGCAGGACCTCTTCATTCAAATAGCTTTTTTTATGACTGACTGGAAAAGGCTTTTAATTTCAATCGCGCCATTTATAGGGGCCCGGGGGACCTTCCAGTACTTATATTTTTGATGAATCCCCCGGGCCCCTAGATTTCGTAAATCTCTCCAGGAAATAGATTAAAAGGTAGTTCAATGGACAAATGGGAATATCTTAAAGTCGATCTATACGGGGGATCAGGCGGCGAGGGCAAAATCACACTCAACCCGCGCAAGAACCTGGACCTGGCCGCATTTTTAAAAAAATGGCCCAAAGTCACCCTGCGCGAGGAGAAATACGAGACCTACCTTGCCTACGAAGGCTTTGACCCAAACCTCACCGCCGCCTTCCTGGACTACCTCGGCGAAAACGGCTGGGAAGCATTTTCTGTCGAAGGCTCCAGCTATTACTTCAAACTTAAAAAGTCAGAGTGATAATAATTAGAAAAATGNNCATTTTTCTAATTATTATCACTCAAATAAACTGATAAACAATCACTGCAAAAGCAGCTCCGGCAAGGGTACAAGCCGCGTTGACCCAGTCGTTGTTGAGCCAGGGTAGGCCGCGTAAGCGTGTGGTTTGGGCGCCGCAGGCGTGCAGCGGATGCCGCTCGGTCTCCTTGCGGCAGGCCGGGCAGTAATACACCGCCTGCAGCGTTGCCCCCAGCAACGAATCGACCAGGCTGCCAGCCAGCCCGGCCAGCCCAACTAACAGCGTAATACCCACAATCATCGATGACTGCGGAAGCTCATTGGGAGTACCGCCGAAAGCCAGGACAGCGCTGCCGGGGAAGAAAAGCCCTCCTAACAAGCCGATCAGCAACGCCCCGCCGAAGGCCGCTGCGACCCCCGCCAGGCTCACCCCGCCGGAAGTGCCGCGCTCGACGGGCCTGCCGCTGGTGATCAGCCGCGGTTGGCCTGGGCTAAGCACGCCCAGCTCGGTGGCCCAGGTGTCGGCGTTCGCCGCCGCCAGCGCCGCCACAAACCCCAGCCAGGGCCAGCCTGCCGCCGGGAAAAGCGTGTGAAGGAGCACGAAGCCCCCTGCCGCCCCGCCGTTCGCCAGAACCTGCCCGGCGTCCCGCCGGGCGCCTTTCGAGTACTTCTCCTCAATCTCCGCCTTGCGCCTTTTGGCCACCCGTGAGAGAGCGCTGGAAGAGGCAAAGAACGCCACCAAAAGGATCGCCCATTCCAGCCCGCCCAACCCAAACACCAGCGTTCCCAATAATGCTGCCGCCGCCGCGCCGCTCAGGCTCAACGCCCCGGCGCGGTAGGCAATCCACGCAATGATGATTGCCAGGACAAAGCCTATCCCCAACCGAAGCAGCATTATCCTCTCCATCCAGTCCCATTGTAGTTGCGACTTTAGTCGC
>DBMK01000097.1 GCA_002298885.1 Anaerolineaceae bacterium UBA700 | reverse complement strand
ATGCCAGCCGCTTACACTCAAAATAAATCCCCCGCCCTTGAGGGCAGGGGGCAGGGGGGTGGGTGAGGACTTAAAAGACAATGAACCACCCCGAAAGATTAAATTAGGGATGGTTCATGTGACTATAACCTTACATCCGCCCGGCTTCCTTGAGGATAAATAGGGCGTCTGCGGTGACGAAGTCATTGCGGCGGGGGGTGCCGCCGGGGCCCCAGTCCACGTTGGAGGCGCGGGTGCCGATGGCGGCGGACACCCGGAAAATCTTGCTCTCCAGCGGGAAGCCCCCGTCCGCCAGGCGTTTTGATTCGAGCAGGTCGAGCGCGGCGCAGCAGCGCGGATCGCCGGCCAGGCCGGCCTCCGCAAGCACCTTGAGGCCGAAGAAATAGCTGTAATGGGCGTAGTAGGGGTAAACGATGCGCGTAAACTCGGGGCGGATCACGGTGCCGTCGCGCCGGCGCAGGTACAGGCGGCGCTCGAGCAGCACCTCGGCCGCCCGGCGGGTGGCATGCAGGGCGCGCTCGTCGCCCATCAGGCGGC
The DNA here is from genome assembly GCA_002298885.1 of Anaerolineaceae bacterium UBA700. The sequence goes on along the minus strand of DBMK01000097.1, from coordinate 2,565 downwards.
CGTACAGCGCCAGGGCGCGCAGCGGGTAGGCCGTCTCGAGCAGCGAGGACATGCCCGCCTGCGGGCGCTTGTCGCAGTTCCAACCTCCGTCCGGCCACTGGAACTGGAGCAGGCGCTCCACCAGGCGAGGGGTGCGCTCGTCAACCATGCCCAGCTTGAGGGCGCAGAAAATGGCAATCCCCTCCTGTGAGGCGCAGCGCCGCACCTTATGCTCCTGACCCGGAATAACCAGGGTGATGGGAAATTTAAGGAAGCGCTTCGAAAACAGCCAGGCGTAATCCTGCTCGAACAGGGGCAGCAGTGAGCGGTCGCCCGGCGGGTAACCCAGCTCGGCCAGGCCATAGAGCGTCCAATGCGGCCCCTGCCATTTGCCGTAGGCATGCAGCGGGATCATGCCGTCCGCCCGCCGGCGGCCGAGCAGCCCGGCAACGCGCTGCGAGCCGCGGATCCGTTCCTGCAGGCCGCACAGCTCGGGCGCCTGGGGATCCTCGTCCAGCAGCTCGGTGCGCACTTTGTATACGACGGCTGGATCAGGGGACGCCAATAAAGACTGGACGATAGGCATCTGGATAATTCGAGATTGGCTCATTTATTTACCACCCCATTTCAATATGCGACCATCGCGTAGGGGCAAAGCATCCGGAAGTTAATTCGAGAGTAAGGGTATTATTAACTTCCGGATGCTTCGCCCCTTCCACAATATTTCGACATTCACGGTTGACGCATCTCTGGCACCTTTTCGGCGATACACCCCTCGCGCTGGTAACGCTGGAAGAGCTGCCCCCAGCCCGTGGACGCCAACCAGTCCTCATAGACGGCGCGCTCCTTGAACGGCCAGTGCAAAAGGTCGTGCTCGGCGAAGGAGATGGCCGTGGGAACGGCTACCAGCGGGGTGTGCAGGACCAGCTTCTGCAAGGCCTTGGTCGGCCCGTACCAGGCCATCCAGGCCAGGAAACGGTGAAAGCTCTGCCCGACCTGGAAATTCCAGCTCTCTGCGGCGGCGTCGACGTCGCCCACGATCTCGATCTGGCGCGGGTCGCCCACGCCCAGGCCGTGTTCGGCTGCCAGGCGGATGTAGGGAATGGCAAGCGGATCGAAGCCCATCATTTTAGCGGCCACCGCGTCGATCGCCACCTGGTCGGCCGAGGCCAAAATGACGTTCTTGACCACCGGCTGCATGATGCGCGGCCCCGGCCCGTTGCCGGCGGTGGTGCCGTCCATCAGCGCAAAGACGCCCGGGTGGATCTCCTTCTGGATCGCCAGCAGGTCGACCAGCGTCTCGTGGATCCAGGAATGGGTGTAGTGGCGGTGCTTGGTGAGCAGGCCGCCGAAAGCATTCTTCATGGCCCCGGTGGTGGTGGTGTAAATGTGGCACTTGACCGTGGGCAGGTGGACGATATTCTTGCCGAAGAAGAAATCCGGCAGGCGGATGCCCTCGGGGTAGATCTGGTCCAGCGCCAGCATTTTAGCCTTGGGGGTGTAGGGCACCCAGCTCATATGCTCGGGCTGGAAGTTGAAGCGCACCGGCACTTCATACCCCTTCAGGATGGGGGTGTAGCCGTTGAGCGTCTCGCCCTTGAGGGCATTGGTGACCACCGTCTGGTTTTCGACGCACACCAGGTCGGTGAAACCGGCCCGGCGCAGGGCTAAAATGGTCCCTTCGAGCTGCCAGGGGGTGGTGTTGGCGCTGGGCATGGGATAATGCCAGGAGATATTGTCCTTGAGGATGGTGGCGACGCCCGGCGCCAGGGCCTCGGGTCCATCCGCCAGGTCGAACAGGCGCCCGTAATCCGCCAGGACAGTCTCCGGGGTGGTGCGTAAGACGGCAACACAAGATTTATGCATGCGTACGTTCCTTTTCCACCACTAATGGTTGCCAGACCCATGCCACATTGCGCCGGGTTTGAAACAAATAAACCATCTATTTGCCTATGTCCTCGTTCCACAGATCGGGGAAGGCCTGCTGGAACTCGAGCATCATTTGCTTGCACTCTTCGAGGTCCAGGTCGATCACCTCGACCCCGTGGGATTCCATGAACTCACGCGCGCCCGGGAAGGTGGCCGATTCGCCGGCGATGACCTTCTTGATGCCGAACTGGACCACGGCCCCGGCGCAGTAATAACACGGCATGAGGGTCGAATACAGCACGGTGCCGCGGTAGGTGCCAATGCGCCCGGCGTTGCGCAGGCAGTCGGTCTCGGCGTGGGTCATGGGGTCGTTATCCTGGACGCGCTTGTTGTGGCCGTGCCCGATGATCTTGCCGTCCTTGACCAGCACCGACCCGATCGGGATGCCGTTCTCGCGCCTGCCCTGCCGGGCCTCTTCGATAGCTGCCTGCATGAATTCGTCCATGGTGATCTCCTCTTGAAAGGTGGGTTTTAATGATTATACACAAAAAGAAAGGTTATCAATTCATTATTGAATAGATGATCGCTGGAATTTTAACCAGCCTCACCTCCTGACCCCCTCTCCCGACGATAACCCCGTCGGGAGAGGGGAGCGATAACTGGATTGGGCAGCCACCCCCTCTCCCGGAGCATGTTTTATCGCTCCGGGAGAGGGGG
>DBMK01000066.1 GCA_002298885.1 Anaerolineaceae bacterium UBA700 | reverse complement strand
GATTCTCTACTCTCTATTCTCTACTCTCTTTTCTTCTACTTCGTTGGTGTGGGAGTAAACAAGAATTCTTCCGGCGAGGGGGTGGGGGGCATTTCGGTGCTTACCGGCTGGCCCTGCTTGAAAAAGAAGTAAGTGCTGGCGCCAGGGTGGATCGTAACGTCGGCGGCGTAATCCTCGTCATCGTATTTCCAGGTCACTTCGTAATCCCCGGCGGGCAAATCGCTCAGCACCAGGTTTTCGTGGTAATAATCGTCGCTGCGTACGTTTTTCGGTCCGTAGGTCTTCACCTGCCACACCTGATCGGTCAGCTTGTTTCGCACGTAGACCATCATTGAGTATAGCGGGGTATTGTCGTCCCGCAGCAGCCTGCCGATCAACACACCCCAGCCTTGGGGCGGCACCAGCCAAAGCTCCGGGTTGCGGCTGGTGAAGTAATCGCCATGCTGGAAGCGCACCTCGAAATGCACATGCGGCCCGGTCGTATTTCCAGTCAGGCCGACGATGCCCAACTGGTCGCCGGCTTCTACGTGCTGGCCCACTTTAACATCCACCCGGTCCATGTGCCCGTACACTGTGCTCAGGCGGATGCCGTTGTAGCCGAAATCGTGCAGGATGGCTACGGCAATGCCGTAAGGGTCGTTGATGTCTTTATCGTTGTGCAGCAGACCATATCCGGCCCAGATCACCCGCCCGGCTCCGGCTGCCAGGATGGGAGTGCCGCGTGGGGCGTCGATATCCACGCCGGAATGGACCGTGTTGCCTTCGCCAAACGTGCCTCCATAGCGGTAGTCCGGCTCGGGCCAGTTGACCTCGTCGGCAGCGATCGGGCGCACGAAATAATAATGGTCGAACGGGCTCAAAGCCCACGGCGCCGGGTACAGCGGCGGCCTCCATCCCGAGCTGGGCACCGGTCCCGGCGTAGGAAAGGCGAAATGGGCCGGGGCTTCGTTGTGAATATTCGGCGCCAGGGTGGGCTCGCTGGTTGGATTTTCTGCGGCCTGGGTCGCTCCCGCCAGGATCGTGGTCGGCACGGTTAAAGCAAACGAGGTTGGCAGTGCATTAACCGCAGGCGGTTCCGGGGTGGAAAACCCTGCCTGGCAGGCGCTCAAGGTAAAAAGGCAAAGGACGAACGTAAACCGGTAAATGAGCTTCATTTTTCAGGGAGTTGGGTTGGGTGGAACCGGAGTCAGCGTAGGGCGCAAGGTCGAAGTCAGGGTTGGTGAAGGCGTGAGGCTGGGGGTGATATATTTAAAATACCACGGAGTGCGTGTAGGTGTCGGGGTTGTGGTCAGGGTGATCAATGCAGTTGGGGTTGCCAGGGCCTCGATCGGGTAGAGCTGGGCCATGGCAGCATTCCAGGTGAGGTTCTGGCGCAGTACGAACAGGTTAAGCCTTGCGGCCTGGTAAAAAGTGCGCCAGTCAACCTGCGCCGGCAGCCTTTCCCAACCGAAGCGCAGAGCCAGCTCGGTGAAGTCTACCCAATATCCCTCCGGAACGGAGCTGTATTCACCGCCCATGTCATATGCCGTGGGGCTGCCGCTGTTGCGCGCGTTCAAGTCCCAGGCAATCTCAGTCAACGGCATGCCCTGCGACCCGTCCTGGTAGCGGGCGCGCAGGTAAAGCCGCCAGTAGGTTTGGCCGGCAACATCCTCGCGCAGCGTGACCATCCAGCCTGCGTTCAGCGGCACGGTATTGACTGCAATCGCCCGTCCGGTGTTCAGCCAGTTCTCATCGGTGCCTGGGGGAGCGGCGACTGTCAGCGGCACGTAAGCGTTTTCCAGGTTGGCCAGGAAATCCCATCCGGTTACTTTCCCGGTTATTTCGCGTAGTCTAATAAAGGCCTCGTCAACCGAATCTTCGAGGAAGGGGTACGGCACCACCACGTCCTTCAAGGCCACGATTGTATCGCGGCCCAGGGGTGGCGGAGTGGCGGCGCTGAGTTTCTTTTGCCACAAGGCTGGCGCCGGGGTGCGCGCCGAGTCAGGTAGTTGCAGCCGGGCCAGCAGGTCAACCGTCGGCCCCGCGCGCCAATCCCAGCCGTACAGGCTGCCTGGAAGCTGCGTTAGCGGAAAGGCCATCTCACCGGTAGCGATCCTGTAGGCCGTCAGCGAGGTCGAATTGGCTCCGCGCACTTCAGCCAGGATAGCGCTGCCGTCCGGCGCCCACAGCGGGTTGATCCCTGGTCCCAAGGTGTGCGGCGGCTGGTTCCCCTGCGGGTTCCAGATCTCCACCGCCATCCCATCCGGTTCTTCGGCGCTCCAGGCCAGCACGGTTCCATCCGGCGACCAGCGCGGCTTGCTGTGTACGCCTGGGAAATTGCGGGTCAGGTTGACGAACCGGTCGTCGATCTTATCCAGGCGCGCCAGCCACACGTCCTCTTTCCCATCCTGCGTAGAGACGAAGGCCACTTCACGCCCCTGGGAAGACCACTGCGGATCATAGCTGGGGGCGTCGAAACTGGTAAGCTGTACGGGCTGCGAGCTTTTGTCGCTCACCGGCATCAAGAAAATCTGCATCCGGTTGGCCAGCAGCCGCTCGATCGCCAGCCACTGTCCATCCGGCGACCAGCTCGATGGAGCTTCGAAATCCGGGGTATCGGTCAGTCGCGTAGATTTGCCCGTTGCCAGGTCGTAGATGAATATGTCCCAATAGCCGTTGGCGCGGCTGCTGTAGGCAATTTTGCTCCCATCCGGGCTGACAACCGGGTCGATGTCGTCCCACGGCGAGCTCGTCAAGCGCGTCAATTGGTAATACTGGGGATGGTAAGCGAATAGGTGGAAGTTTGCCCCGTCGCTCATCGAAAGGACCATCACCCCCTGCTGACGCAAGGCGTCCAGCGCTGCAGCCGGGGGCAAAGTTGCGGTCGGCGGGATTGTTTGGGTGGGGAGAGCTGTTGACGCCGTTGGAAGGCTGGCCGTGGGCGCCAGGGTCAGGGTTGGCGGCAGTTCAATCGTTGGGGATGGGCTTTGACCAGCGGCAAACGGACCTGGCCAAACGAATAGGGCTACCAGGGCTACATTGCCGACCACTAGCAGGATCAGGAGGGGTAGAAAAACCTTGGGGTTAAGGCCGCTGTGTTTACTCATACTGCAATTTTCTCAAGGCGCCTTCGGTAACAGTAATATGAGAGGATCGAACATTTGAAACCACCCGCTAACACGCCAGGTGCAATAATTAGACCGTTCCTCGTCGCTCAGGCGTGTGTCGTAGTATCCCAGGCTGGAAAAGCTTACCCTGGAAGGTCCCAGGCGCGTCTCAAGGTGCAAATGCGGGTTGACCGAATTGCCGGTCGTGCCCACCTCGCCGATGGTCTGCCCGCACGAAACATTCTCTCCCACATTTACCGGCGGCAGCTTATTAAAGTGGGCATAAAGTGTGTACAGACTTCGATATTGCGAGTACAACCAGGGTTCCTCTTTCGGCTTCGGGCATGTCAGACGCGGGTCTGGCTGCACCGTCGGCGCTACAGGCATCCCCTTAATTGTACTTGACGATTGAAATGGGAGGTCCTCGAGAGGGGTTTCAATTATGATAGCATTCCCGTAGGGTTTGCGGTTGTCGATTTTCGCTGCTACCCGGCCGGGAAGGATGGACTGCACCGGCAAGCCGAGCATGGTCGTCAGGCTGCCGTGGCGGTAGAATGCGAAATCGACCCCGTGGTGCCCGTCATCCCGGCCCGGCGCGGGCGGATTGAATATGTCGCCGGTCATCAAAGAGGGCAGTTCGTCCAAACCTATCCCTGCTAAAGGAGAACAGGCATGCGGGGCAGGTATGGGGGTCGGAGCGCTCGTCGGGGTTACGCTTGGTGTGGGGGAAGGTACCGTGATATGCGTTGCCGTTGCCGTGGCGGTTGGGGGGAGTGTTGACGGGTAAAAGGGTTTCGGCGTCGGCGTGGCTGCCGTGCATCCGTTCAAGATCACAAGCGGGAGGAGAAGCCAACAACTCAAGCTAATTCTTTGGCGAAGAATTCTCATCCTCGTTTTCTTCTGCTGGGGGATGTGTTTCGAAATTGAACGAGCGCGCATCCACCTGCCCCGTTTCTTCGTAATTCAAATTGGCTGAAAGCGTGTAAACACCGCCAACATCCTCGCTGCGAATGTGCATGGTGAACACAAAACGTACGTCTGCGGTTTCGATGATGCTGGCGCGGGATACTTCACGCCCGTTAGCATCCGTAATGGCAGCTTCCAGGTTGGGGTTTTTTTGAAAGGGGGTCAATGAAACGTGGACCCGGATGCGCCGTCCATCCGGCCAGGGTTCCACTCGCAGCTCGGTAAAACGCACCTCGGCCGGTGGCCTGGCATCGGGTGAATTGGTGAAACGGTTTCGATGGAGCATTTTTTCCCTCAGGCTTACGGCGTCTCTGAGACTCCGTAAGCTTACTAAAGTATTACCCAATCTCCCGGCATTCCATGTAAAAACGCTTTTCCTTCGCCTCGCCCATCGAGAACGTCTTGCGCGGCAGCGCCCCATCCAAGATGACTGTCTTGAAAAGATCGCTTTTCGGCATTGCTGGCAGGTAGAAGCCCAGGTTGCCCGGCTGGCGGCTCAAGCGCACTACCACGTCCTCGCCGTGGACGTAATCGATCTTTTCGGCCGATTTGGCCGCCAGCCATTGGTCGAGGAAGGGCTGTAGCGTGCCGACGGGCAGGTTCGAGATGGGGCGGGCGAAAATTGCCAGGTCGAATCCACGGCCAGAGATCACGCCGATAGTCTGGCCCGGCTCTCGCTGGTGGTCGACTGCATTGACCATTTCCTCGCGGCTGGCAACGGGTTTGAAAGCCAAATCCTCTCCGTAATAACGGCGCATTGCCTGGTGGTAATCCTCAGTTACAGTAAAGAGCACCCGGTGGATCGGCTCAAACGCCAGGCCGGCGTCGTGCACGTTTTCGATCTCGACGAGGGCATAACGCGCCGGGTGATCCATACCCACCTGCGGCTTAATCTTTTCCCAGATCGCCTTGGCGGTCGCAAAGGAGTGATTCCCGTCTCCCATGGCGAACAGGAGCACGCCTTCCTCCCTGGACAGGCCGTATTTACTCTGGAATGTTTGTGGTGCGGCCAGTTTTTTCAAGGCGTTTACCACACCGCGGTTTAGAGGCTCCTGATCGACGAAATAACCGTCAAGGTGGCCGCTGCCCAACATCAAGTCGAAATCGTACAATTTGGCCAGCTCGCTGCGAAATTCCAGCAGCGGCTCGATAACCGTGTAGCCCGGGTCGTCGATCAGCACCAGGATGTGCGGCAGTTCGATGCTCGCCCCTTCCCGAATCTTGATGCGCGGCGGCAGCCGGTCCAGGATCGTCCCTTCGGTTGCCCGGATCAGCGTCTGCGCTCCGGCGGCATAGCTGTACTGCTCCAGGTCGAGCGCCAGCATCAAGCCGTGGCGAGTCTTTCCGTCCACTGTGCGGTCCACAAGCACCAACCCCTCGTGGGCCTGCAGCAGGCCCTGTTCCAGGTAGCTGCGCATCGTTTGTTGTGTGGAGCGAACCCGCGCCGCTTCTTCCGGTGTTCCCAGGAATACTTCTGGCAGGATCAGGCGGTAGGTGGACGGGGCATCGGCCACCAGCTCTTCGACGGATTTCCAATAGTCGGGCTCCGCTGTGAACTGGTCACAGGCGATGACCGCCCATTTTTCCAGCTCGATGCCCGGCCTGGGCAAAAGCACCCGCGGGATTTGAACGCCGATTTCAGGAATGATCTGCATGCAATACCTCGTTTAAACAGAATTATAAATTTCTTATTGAATCGTAGTGACGACTTTAGT
>DBMK01000057.1 GCA_002298885.1 Anaerolineaceae bacterium UBA700 | reverse complement strand
CCCCTCTCCATGGAATGGAGAGGGGAGCGCGCAGGGAAAGTAGACGTGAGGCGAACTCACCTGCCAGGAAATTTGATTTCTCCCCCTCTCCATTCCATGGAGAGGGGGTTGGGGGGTGAGGTTGTGGTGCCCCTACATCCATTTGCGATGACCTCTATCTGTTGGGGTTCGGCCGGATATTGAGAATTAATTAGGAATTGGCCTGAAAATACTGATATCCTCTGCCCTTGGGCCGTCTGACACCATGCCTACCGGCTGCCCAATGAGCGCTTCGATCTTCCGAATCACCGCCCCTGCCTCGGGCTCGCACAGTTCGAGCACCGGCGTCACGCCGAACAGCGCCCGGGTGAACTGCTCTCTCTGCGCCAGGGGTAGAGCGGGCGGGAGGCGGAAACCGTTCAGTATGCCGCCAGAAACCTGCGTCTCGATGGCCGGGCTGCCGGAATCGAGCTGTCCCGTGTAGCCGGTGCAGCAGTTCCAGGCCTTCAAGCGCGGCAGCACGTCCAGGTGGGTCACCAGCAGCGAATCCAGCCTGCCGGCCGCGGCCAGGGCGTAACGGGCCAGAACCGCATCGAACCAGCCGTAACGCACCCGGCCCTGCCACTCGTTGTACCGGTTGTGCTCGGCGACGAGCGCAGTTAATTCGTCCGTTTCGCTGGGCAATGGGCCCGGGCCGTGGCGGACTGCATAGCAGCGCATCACGCCGATCTGCAATGCCTCCGCTCCGGGCGCCATCTCCTGGATGAGGTCGTACGCATTGGCCGCCGTGCAGCGCGACCACGTGGTGTACGGGTGAAAGCCGGCGTCCGCGTCCAGCAGGACCCCCTGTGCGCCCTCGAAAACGACATGCTCCGTTTGCTGCAGCCAGCCCTGCAGCACCGCGTCGGGGACCACCAGGCCGTGCTCGCCGATGGGTGCGATCCTGGAGATCCACTCGTCGATGCCATCCTCGCTCTCGAACAGCGCCCATTCCCTAGCAAGCGCCTCCCCTGGCGGTCCATCTCTGACCAGCTCTACGAGCTGCGCCCGTTTGCGCTCGCGGATGGACCGCAGCTTGCGCCGCAGTGCGGACGGGTTGGACAGGTCACCCGCCCGGACGCAGTCCGCGCCGTGCATCTGCGCATCCTCAACCGCTTCACCCACCCCCACCCCGCAGCTCCCGTGCCGCTGGGCGCCGCGGGCCATTTCGCGGATGTGGTTGGCCGCCTGGTGGAAGGGTGTAATCACCAGCGCCTGCTCGCTCACCCGCAGCCTGGAAAAAGCGTCGCCGACGCCTTTCCCTACCAGAATATTCCCCTCCGCCAGCAGCGCCGCGGGGTGGATCACCACGTGCTTCGAAAGGTAGGTCTTGACGCCGGGGAGTAACGTCCCGGACCCAAATTGGGAGAAGGTATGCTGGCGCCCGTCGGGAGCCACCACGTTATGCCCCGCCTGGGCGCCGCCGTTGTAGCGCACCACCACCCCGGCGCCGGTGCGGCGGGCCAGGGTATCGGTCAGCAGGCCTTTCCCACAGTCTCCGAACCCGAGGTCTACGACAATGTAGGCGCGCAAGCGCAGTGTGCCCCGCTCGGGCTAGTGCCGCGAGCCAAAAACGACCTCGGCAAAGGGGGTCAGGGATTGGATTACCTTGCCCTTGCGCTCGGGCGGCAGGCCGGCGCTGCTCAAGAGCGCGGCGAGCTCCTCGAGGCTGGTAGCCCGCCCCTCGTTGAGCAGCATGGCCCCGGCAGTGACGTGGCACACGTCGACCGGCGCTTCGAGGCAGATCACGTTATCGCCCAGCAGGTCGCGCCAGCGCCGCTCGCAGCGCTTGGCCCGGGCGCGGTCGGGGATGATGAAAAACGGCGTGAAGGATTTTTGCAGCTCGGCGACAATCTCCTCGCAGGAGAGGTCATCGTCCAGCTTATCCCCGATGACCGCCTCTACCACGTGCTTCGAGAGGGTCGGGTAGGGGATTTCGTCGCCGGTCATAAACAGGTAGCCGCGCTTCTTGCGCTTCACCATGCAGTCCATTTCGGTGTGCATGGCCAGGAAATACAGCCCCAGCTCGTAGGATTCCTGCCCGGTGCCGCCCCCGCCGCCCTCCAGGTACGACCAGGTCAGCCATTGGTCCATCAATTCGGCCGTCGATTCAAACTGGCCCACCTGGAGCGGTGCATTATCGCTGAATGCATCGCCCACGGCCATGAAAAGGATCTGCGGGTCGCGCACCTGGCAGTCTAGCAGGATTTTCATAAAGGTAGGGAGCTGCTGGTTGGCCATCAGCTTCGGGATTTCACCCATCGAGCCGGTGACGTCCAGCGCAAAGACGATCCCCAGCGACTGCGGGTGGTCGGCGCCGTCGCGGCTCTCGCGCAGCCGGACGCCCTTGGGGTCCATCAGTGGGTGGCATTTGTCCTGTTTGAACACCTGCTGGACCGGGATATTGGCGCGGCTGCGCAGGAGCGCTTCGTGAGCATCGAGACTGTAATTACCGTTTCCCATTTCTATCTCCTTTAAATACCCATAGAATACCGGCGGCGGGCCGGGGGATCAGGCTGGCATTACGATCGGGATAAACTGGGGCGGGCCAAATACCTCGTTGGCGGTGCGGCCCAGCTCCTCGCGCACGGTCCAGGCATCCTCGCCAGCCGCCCCCGCCGGCTTGGACAGGGCCACGCGCTGCACGATGCCGGCCAGCCGCTCCGGAACCGCCGCCGGCAGAGAAGCGCTCTGTGGATCCCCGCCCAGCAGGGCCGCGATGCAGCGGGCGCTCATCGCCAGGTCCAACTGCGCCGTCAGGGCCGGTGCGGTTTGCGCCGCCTGCGGATAGAAAGCCTCGGCAGCGGGCGAGACCTCCCGCAGCCTGGCGCCGAGCGGGCCGGCATGGCTGTATCCCACCAACCGCACGCCGTGCTCGTTCTCCTGGACCAGCAAGTTCTCCGGCAGCACCGCGCCGTGGGCCATGCCCGAGGCGTGGATGAACGAGAGCATCTCCAATATGCGCCGCCAGGCCCAGATCGAAGCGCGCGGGGGAATCCCCTGCGGGTAAGCCCGGATGACGTCGGCAAAGGTGTGCTTGAATCCGCACGCCCAGCGGAAGATGCTGGCCCGCTGCCCAGCAAACGCCCCGGCAGGCACGTCGCCATGCAGGATAGGCTGCGGGAGCAGCGCCGTGAAGGTATCCGCGCCGCGGGCTTCGCTCTTCTGGAGCGCCTGCAGGGCGTCCCATTCGTTGTCCAGGCGCTCGCCGTCCCGGCGGTCGCGCAGCAGCTTGACGATAGCCAGCTCGGTGGGCCAGCGTGCCAGGCGCGCCGCGTACACGTCGGCGATATCGCCCTGGGCGATCATTCTCTCCAGCGCCCAATGCCGCCCGCCGAGGGAAATCCAGGCGGACAGCCCGTACGTCTCCGGCGAGTTCCAGGCGCGGAACGCCTCGCGGAACAGCGCTGCCGAGACCGCCGCCTCGTCCAGTTGGACCGTCGTCCCGCAATAAGAACACACGACCGACCGTGCGAAGCGGTGCGCCGTGAGCGGGGCATTGCATTGGGGGCAAATCAGAGCGTGTTCCATGTAAGAGCCTTCCTAATAAAGGTTTTTAAATCTTACATGATTCCGCCTGTTTGCGCAAATAAGGCTAAATAGTAGATGTATACTGAGAAAAGGCAAAACAATTTTCACCACAGAGTCACTGAGGCACAGAGAAAACCTTAAAATATGATTTAAAGGTTTTCTCTGTGCCTCAGTGACTCCCCTGGCGCCGCCCGCCAGGGCAGGTGTGTGGTGAAGGCTTATTAATGTGACGCACAAAAAAATAAAAAAAATTGAAACGAATAGGTTTTGGGTGAGACATTTTTTAAGGTTGGGGGAAAATATGGGTAGGATATAAGCTGTAAATGAAGAAGGATACGGCCATGGGAGGGCGATGGGAAATTGGGATTCGGGGAGGCGGGGTATTCGTTTTGGAACGAATAGGAACGAATGGAGGGGAGAGAGTAGAGAATAGAGAGTGGAGAGTGGAGGGAAGACATGGAGTGCAGAGTGAGGGTAGGAGGGAATTGAGAACATTTGTTCTGAATGAAAGTATAGCGGAGAAGTGGAGGGGTGTCAAGGCGTGCATTGTTGCAATTTGGGCGTGCAATGTTGCAATTATTGGCGGTAAAACTCTAATCTAAAGCGTAGGTTACTGAAGCCTACTTTGGAGCCTACCCTGCTGTAATATATAATTATCCATTGAGTAGTTGAGTAAAACTCAGGTGGAAGATTTATTGGTTGGTGTGGGGGTAAGCTATTTACAGGTTTTGAAACCATTAATTGATAATTGAATACTGCAAGCCAAAACGTGCACGACATTCATCACATCTGAGGGGATGCCACCATGAAGCTACTTGCCTTGAACTTGTTCGTATCGATCTGCATGTTCCTTAACGCGCTTGGGTTCAACAGCTACCAGAATCCGTTAACGATATC
>DBMK01000021.1 GCA_002298885.1 Anaerolineaceae bacterium UBA700 | reverse complement strand
CTCCCCCTCTCCACCCCGTGGAGAGGGGGCCGGGGGGTGAGGTCTTTACGGCTCCCAGCCCAACAAATTCAGTACTGCTGAGTTTGTCACGCCCGGCATTTCAATTTTCTTGAGTGTCCCGGCCTGCACGTCGTAGAGGGATACGGCGTAGGCGCCAGGGCTCGAGGCATCGAACTCCGAGACCAGCAGGTATTTCGAGTCCGGACTCCAGGCAGTTTCGAGGGTTGCGGTCGACTCGAGCACCTTTTGCAGCCCGCTACCGTCCGGGCGGGCCAGCAGCAGGGTGGTCAGATGCGGCAGGTCCTGGACCATGTGCGGTTGGTTCGGGTCCAGGGGTCGAGTCTGCTGGAAGAGTAGCCACTGGCCGTCCGGCGACCAGGTTGGATAATGTCCCTGCAGGCCGGTCTTCGTGGTCTGCGAGCCATCCGGCGACGCCAGGTAAATCCAGGGCACGTTATTTTGATCCAACTTCCAGTAAGTGAGCTGCCTGCCGTCCGGCGTAAGGGTCAGGTCGTATAAAGGCTGGGCCACGCTTACCGCCATCAGCGGGTCGGCCTGCCCGGTCTCCACGTCCAGGCGGTAAAATCCCGGGTGGAAATCGGTGGCAACCCAATCTGGGGTTCCGCCCTTGAAATTATCCTGCAGCATGATCTGCAGGAAGACCGTACGGTTGTCCAGCCAGCCAATGACCCGTTTTTCGCCTCTCAGCGTCGTGGGGACATTCTTGACGGACCAATCTCCTGGATTGACCATCACCAGGCTCATGTCGTATGCGCTGACTCCCTCTCCCAGGGCGATGAAGCGGCTGCCGTCCGGCGACCAGGTGAGCTGGGGCTGGAAGAATCCCTTGACCACCCGCAGCCACCGGCGGGCGTTCACGTCCAGCGCCACGATCTGGTTGTTGTTTGTGTCCGAAAAAACGCCCAGGGCGTGGTCCGGCGACCAGTACAGCCCGGTGATTTGCAGGTTCGGGTTGCCCGGCACCTGCCAGGATTTGGTGCACGGCCCGGCGTCGAACAGGCAGGAGGCGGGCAGCGAGAAGACCTGCCACTCGAAGGGCGCCTGGTTGGCGGCCTGGATGTACAGCCAGCCCTTATCCGAATAGCTGGCCCAGGGGGTCGGGGTCGGCCGGGGTTGGGCGGCGGTTTGCCCCGGCGCCGGCTTGAAGGTCAGCTCGTTTAAATACGGAGGCGAAAAGACGGTATCGTCGAACTGCGGGTTGATCTGGATTTGGCGCATGGTCAAGACTGATGAGAGGGGCGATTCGCCGACCTTGCCCGTGTAGCGCTCGGCCTTGAGCAGGATGCCGGTCTGGCTGTCCACCCACAGCCGGCTGTTGCCCCAATCCGCCACCACCGCCCAGCGGTCGAGGATGAAATCCATGCGCAGGGGCTGCGGCTCTGAGGAAAGGATCCAAAGGAATCCGGGGTAGACCAATTCGAGGCCTGTGTTGGTTGTTTCCGGCGGGAAAATACTGTCGAGCATACCCGGTGCGGGCGTCTCTGGCACGGCGGTCGAAGTAGTGGTTTCACCGGATTGTTTGTCATAACGGGTCACGGTCTTCCCGTCGAAGGCAGAGATGCTGCGCGCCTCGACGTCCAGGTTGAAATTAATGTCCGCCGGCACCGGCGGGCTGGTCAGCGCCAGCCAGCGGCTGCTGCGTTTCAGCCAGGCCTGGGTGTAGCGGCGCGTGTCCGGCTGGCTGGTGTCGCCGGTGGCAGGGTAAATGGCGATCTCTGCTTCCAGCCACAGGCTGTTCCACTGTGGGCTGCTGATCGCCAGGCGCACTGCGTCGGGGGAGGAGTTCAGGTCGATCAAAGGCGGCGGCAGTGGGGTAGCTGTAGGCCCGGGGAAGGCAGTCTTTGAGGGCCCCGGCGCCGGATAACCGACAGCCGGCGTTTTGGTGCCGGTAGGATTCGGGCCTGGGGTTGGGGTGCTGTACGGAGCCGGATACGCCTGTTCAGGCCAGGTCGCCCTGACGGGAGTTGAGCTCTCGGTCGGGGAGGGCATAAGCGCGCCGGGGATAATGGATTGGTGGTCAAGCAGGCGGGTCACCGCAAAAAGAAAAAAGACCGCCAGCAGGCCTAGGCCAGCAATTTCGCCTGCCAGGCGCAGGGTGCGTCCTGCCCGCCTGCGCTTGCCGTCCTGCGCCGCTTCGGCCAGCAGCCGCCCGCGCAGGCGAGAGCGCGCCGGCGGGTTGGCCCGGCTGAAATCGGCCCGGCTCAAGCGGTCTTCGAGCGGGTCTTGAGACGAATTTTCGTTTTGTGAGTGGGGATCATTTCCAGGTTTCTTGTCCAACATGCTCTGCCTCCTTGGGGTAAACCGCAGTCGTGTCAGAAGGGGAGGCGGGAGCCAGCCTCTGGCGCAGCGCTTCCAGGGCGCGGTGCAGGATCACGGCGACGTTGCCCTGGCTCAGCCCGGTCAGGGCGGCGATCTCGGGGTTGGCCAGCCCAGAAGCGTATTTCAGGCCGAGCAGGTCGCGCTGCTGGGGTTTCAGTTCGTGCAGCGCTCGCAGCAGCTCGGCCTCGCCCTCGCGCAGCAGGGCGGCTTCCTCGGGCTGCGGCCGCGGGTCGGGCCGGTGTTGGAAGGCCTCCCAGGGCAGCCAGGCGCGCAGCGCCTGCCGGCGGTAGTGGCTGGTGACCAGGTTGCGCGCCACGGCGAAGGCGTACGGCTCGAACGGTCCCCGCCCAGGATTGTACGTCTTGACGGCTGCCAGCAGCCGCTCGAACGTCTGGGCGGTCAGGTCCTCGGCGCTCGCCATGTCGCTGCAGCGGTAGCGGATGTAGTTGTAGATCCGGCTGTAGAGCGAATCGTACAGCAGCCCGAAAGCCTGCGGGTCCCTGGCCGCCTCAACGGCCAACTGGTCCACATTCATCTGCGCCCCATCCTCTGAAATTTCCCTTTTCCCATTCTGCTAGTTAATACGCAGAGCTACCCTAATTATTACAGATAATTGTCATTTAACCACTGAGGCACTGAGGGCACTGAGAAAACCTTAGATATTCTTAAAGGTTTTCTCAGTGCCCTCAGTGCCTCAGTGGTTATATCCTTGTTACTTTCTCCCGAAATCAGCCGGGATTTCGCCCCAGGCACGCGTATTCCACTTCAGCACCTTGTTCTCGTAGCTGTTATTCGCCAGCCAGGCTTCGGCGCGGGCGATCAGGTCGAAGAGCGGCGCATTGAGCGCGTTGCGCGCCAGCTTGGTCTTGCACTTCTTGGCCTTCACCCACAGCATGGCATTGGCCGAATCGGAATAGATGGGAAGGCTGATACTCTTTTCTTTGAAGTAGGCCAGCGCCTGCACGATGGCTAAAAATTCGCCGACGTTGTTGGTGCCGTGCTTGAACGGCCCCTGGTGGAAGACTTGTTTGCGGGTGGACGTTTGCACACAGCGCCATTCCAGCAGCCCGGGATTACCCGAAGAGGCCGCGTCGACGCAGTAGCTGTCTTTGAGTGGCTGGCCTGCATCGATTGCCGGTGTTTTGCGCGCCGGGGGCGGGGATTTTCCCTTGTAGGTTCGATATTCCCCCTGCAGGGCGTTTTCGGCCTCCGCCTTGCTCTCGAAGGCCTTGTACTCGGCTCCGGTGTACCCATTTACCTGGGCCGAGGCTTCGTCCCAGTTGTTAAAAATCCCCGTTTTGCGGCCCTTCCAGACCACGTAAAATTTCTTCTTGGGCGGTGAAGATCGATAGGCCATCTAATGATTATAAAACAGACCTGACAGGTTTTAATAAACCTGTCACCTTATTTTTGCG
>DBMK01000296.1 GCA_002298885.1 Anaerolineaceae bacterium UBA700 | reverse complement strand
AAAATACCCCCAATTTTAGTAATCTGTATCGTTGAGGTTAAATTCGATCTGGCGGTGCAGGATGGCCTTTACCACAATCAGGATCAAGAAGGCCAGGCAGACCAGGATGATGGCCAGGGTCAGGGCCACGTTCAGGTCGATCTCGAAGCCGATATAGATGGCCAGGGGCATGGTCTGGGTGCGGCCGGGGAAGTTGCCGGCGAAGATGATGGTGGCCCCAAACTCCCCCAGGGCGCGCGCCCAGGTCATCACGGCTCCGCTCAACAGCGCCACCCACGACATGGGTACGATAATGTAGCGGAAGGACTGCCAGCGGCTGGCCCCATCCAGGGCGGCGGCTTTGCGCAGCTCGCAGTCGACGCCTGAAAAACCCAGGGCGGCCGATTTAATGTACAGTGGGGCGGCGATGAAGGTCTGGGCCATAACCACAGCGATCTGGGTGAACGGGATCGAGAGCCCGACCGCATCCAGCGCTCCGCCCAGCAGACCGCGCCGCCCAAAGGCCGCCAGTAATGCCACCCCGGCTACCGCCGGCGGCAGCACGGTCGGCAGGTCGATCAAGGTATCCAGCAGGCGGTAAAAGCGATAATTGCGGTGGCTGAGGTAATAGGCCACCGGCGTGCCGAACAGGATTGTCACCGCCACCGTGGTCAGCGAAGTGATCAGGCTGAGGTTGAGCGCCTGGGATACCTGGTCTGCCTGGAGGGACTGGAACAGGTCGGCAGGCGAAATCCGCAAGAACAGGGCCAGCAGCGGCAGGATGATGAACAGCGAAAACGGCAGGATCAGCAGCCGCCACCAGCTTTTCGACCGGGGAATTGACAGGGAGGGAGTGGCCATATCTTATCTTATGATTGTCGAGGACGTTCCCCGGCGCAGTCTCTGGCAGAAAACCTGCCGAAACAGCGCCGAATAGCGAGTTTAATCTTGGCGTTAGCTGAATATACCACACGACCCAGGCGAATGGTTACCCCCGTTTCAGAATCTCTCCGGACGATCGCCATCTTCACTTGCGGCGGACGAAATTATCCGGACCGGGTTGAGCTGACGGCGAAGGCCAGCGCCGCCGCCGAAAGCAGGCTGCCCAGCAAGTAGGGCGAGGCGCTGCCGAGATATTCGAAGGTGACCCCGGCCAGCGCCGGGCCCAGGATGGCGGTCAGGCTGAGCAGCACCTGCATCCCGCCCATCAGCCGCCCCTGCGTTCCCTCGCCGGCCCGTAGCGAGGCAAGCCCGGTCAGTGAAGGGATGCTGACCCCGCTGCCGAGCGCCACCAGGCCAACCAGCGGGTAGAGCAGCCAGTCCGCTCCCGCGGCGGCCATGCCAGCCAATCCAGCCGCCATCAGCGCCAGCCCACCCACTGCCAGTCGCTTTTCGCCCAGGCGCGGCAGCACTCGCCCCAGGAGCACTCCCTGGACGAAAACGGCCAGGATGCCCACGTAGGCGTAGAAAATCCCGTTGCGCCCGGCATCCCAGCCGAAACGGGCCTGGCTGAAGAGCGGGAAGTTGGTCTGCAGCCCGGAGAAAGCCAGGTTAAGGGTGAAGATAGCCGCCAGTAGCAGGCTCATGTTGCGCCCCTGCCTGAATAAATCTCCCAGCCTGGAAAGGGTGTTGGCCTGGCTCAGGTCCAATTTTGCCGTTCGTTTTTCAGGCGGGAGCGATTCCGGCAGCACGAAGAAACCGAAAATAACGTTCAGCAGGGCAATGGCTGCGGCTGCAAAGGCTGGCACGCCCAGCCCATAATGACTCAATAATCCCCCCAGCGCCGGCCCTGCCATCAGGCCCAGCCCAAAGGCCGCGCCCACCAATCCCATTCCCCGCGCCCGGTTGGCCGGATCGGTAACGTCTGCGATGTAAGCGTAGGCTGTGGCCAGGTTGCCGCCAGTGATCCCATCCAGGGCGATCGCCAGGTAGATCAGCCCCAGCGAATTGGCCAGGCCGAGCAGCAGGAAGGCGAACGAGGTGCCCAACAAGCAGGCCAGCAGCACCGGGCGCCGCCCCAGCCGGTCGGAGAGCGCTCCCAGAGCCGGGCCGCTGAAGAGCTGCATCAAGGCGTAGAGCGAGCCGATGGATCCAACGATAGCCGCTCCGCCGGCCTGGCGCTGCACGTAAAACGGCAGCAGCGGCAGCATGATGCCGTATCCGAGCAGGTCGACGAAGACTGTAATGAAGATGAAGGCCAGAGGGGTACGGCGCATGAGATTATTGTATCGTTTTCAAGCGGCATCATCGCTTGAAAACGTTATAATTATTGTAGAAAGGGATTTCTTATGCCATTCATCGATTTTGCTTACGAAGAGCTGGTCCAGTACAAGCCGGCGCGGCGCGAGCCGGAGGATTTCGAGCGTTTTTGGAGCGAGACGCTGGCAGAAACGCGCGCTCACCCGCTGGCGGCGCGCTTCGAGCCGGTTGATTTCGGCCTGCGCCTGGTCGACACGTTCGACGTAACCTTTAACGGCTACGCCGGACAGCCCATCAAGGGCTGGCTGCTGGCCCCGCGCCAGCGTTCCGGAAAACTGCCCTGCGTGGTCGAGTTCATCGGCTACGGCGGCGGGCGGGGTTTCCCCACGGATTGGTTGGAGTATTCGGCGGCCGGGTTCGCCCACCTGGTGATGGATACCCGCGGCCAGGGCAGTACCTGGCTGGCCGGGGAAACGCCCGATCCTGAGCCGGAGGGCAGCAACCCGCATTACCCCGGCTTCATGACCCGCGGTGTGCTGGCCCCGCGCACATATTATTACCGGCGCGTCTTTTGCGATGCAGTGCGTGCCGTTGAAACAGCGCGTAACGCTCCGGTAGTCGACCCGGCTCGCATCGCCATCACCGGGGGCAGCCAGGGTGGGGGCATCACTCTGGCGGTCGCTGGTCTCGAGCCCAGCGTGCAGGCCGCCCTGCCGGACGTGCCATTCCTGTGCCATTACCGCCGCGCCACCCAGCTCATCGATACCCAGCCCTACGTCGAGATCACCCATTACCTGAAGACCCACCGCAACCAGGTCGAGGCGGTTTTCAACACGCTTTCCTATTTCGACGGCCTCAATTTTGCAACCCGGGCCAAGGCGCCGGCGTTGTTCTCGGTAGGCCTGATGGACGATATCTGTCCGCCCTCTACCGTCTACGCCGCCTATAACTACTATGCCGGGCCCAAGCAGATCGACGTCTACGAATATAACAACCACGAGGGCGGCGGCTCGTTCCATTTGCTGGAAAAGCTCCGCTTCTTACAAAAAATGTGGGGATAAATTTAAATAATTTTCAGGGCAGCGAAGCTGCCCTGAAAATTATTAATAGCTAGGATCGTTTTACGGTGGGGCGCCGGTTGGTGAAAACCAGCACCACCGCTCCAACCACGCCCACTACCAGCCCGATGATGGCCCACTGCGACTGGCCGGACATAAAGCTGCCCGGGAGCACGTTCACACCCTGCAGGATCCACACGATTCCCAGCAGGACCAGGATAATTCCAAGGATATTCAAAGCGATCTTCATACGTACCTCCTAATTCATACAGGTATACGCAGGAATAAAGCGGCTGGATTTTAATATGTATATTAAAAAAATTCAGGCCGCCTTTGGGCGGCCTGATTTGGATTTCGCTTTAATGATTGCTGCTACTGGCTGATGACGACGACGTTCGCCGCCTGCAGGCCCTTGGGGCCTTTCTCAATGGTGAATTCGACCTTCTGGCCTTCGACCAAATTGCGGTATCCTTCTCCCTGGATGGCTGAGAAATGGACGAATACGTCCTCGCCGCCTTCGCGAGCCAGGAAACCATAACCCTTGGTGCCGTTGAACCATTTGACCGTGCCGATCGTGCGCTGAGACATTTTTAGAACACTCCTTATAACAGAACCTGAACAGAATATTGTTGTGGATGTCGATGGCCGCCGGGTCGAGGGATAAAAAAAACGCCTCAGGATAGTGCACCTGGGACGTCGCCTTTCTTCCAAGACCAACTCAACCAAACTGCATCCTACAAGTCAAAAGTATACCAGATATCTAAAAAAAAGCAAGTGTTTTTATAAAATTGATCCTTTTCTTAACCTGATGAGGACTAAAAAACCCTAAAAACAGACCTGACACCTTATTTTTGC
>DBMK01000064.1 GCA_002298885.1 Anaerolineaceae bacterium UBA700 | reverse complement strand
CTTGGACATCTTCTCGTCGTCGAGCTGGACGAAGCCGTTGTGGAGCCAGTACTGCGCGTAGTCCTCGGCGCGCGGCGCGTCGCTGGTGGCGGCGGCCGACTGGGCGATCTCGTTGGTGTGGTGCGGGAAGACCAGGTCCTTGCCGCCGGTGTGGATGTCGAAGCGGGGCCCGAGGTGCTTGCGGGTCATGGCCGAGCACTCGATGTGCCAGCCCGGCCGCCCGGCGCCCCAGGGCGAGGGCCAGCTCGGCTCGCCCGGCTTGGCCGCCTTCCAGAGCGCGAAGTCGAGCGGGTCGCGCTTCACGTCCCCCGGCTCGACCCGGGCCCCGGCCTGCAGCTCGTCCAGGTTGCGGCGGGCGAGCCGGCCGTACTCCTCGAAGCGGCGGACCGCGTAGTAGACGTCGCCGTTGCCGGGGGCGTAGGCGAAGCCCCGCGCCACCAGCGACTCGATGAGGGCCACGATCTCCGGGATGTGGGTGGTGACCCGCGGGCAGACGTCGGGGCGCAGGTTGCCCAGCGCGTCCATGTCCTCGTCGAACGACGCGGCGAACCGGTCGGCCAGCGCCGCCGGCGCCTCGCCCCGCTCGTTGGCGCGGGCGATGATCTTGTCGTCCACGTCGGTGAAGTTCATGGCGTGGGTCACCTCGTAGCCGCGATACTCGAGGTAACGGCGGATGATGTCAAACACCAGGGCAGACATGGCGTGACCCACGTGGGCCTTGCTGTATACCGTCGGCCCGCATACGTACATGCGCACCTTGCCGGGTTCGAGCGTCTTGAAATCCTCTTTCCGGCGAGTCAGCGTATTGAAAATCTTGATCGGCATTCCCATCGCTCCCTATTTATCTCGGTCTTCGGGGCGGGCAAAGATCATGCGCCCGGCGGCCGTTTGCAGCACCTTGGTGACCATGACCGTGATTTCGCGGTTGATGAATTCGCGCCCGTTCTCGATTACAACCATCGTGCCGTCGTCCATGTAGCCGACGCCCTGGTTGATCTCCTTGCCCTCCTGGATGACCCGGATGCCCAGGATCTCGCCGGGCAGCAGCACCGACTTGACCGCGTTAGCCAGCTCGTTGACGTTCAAGATCGTCACGCCCTGGAACTCGGCAATTTTATTGAGGTTGTAATCGTTCGTCAATATCGGGCAGCGCATCTGGCGCGCCAGGATGACCAGCTTGTCGTCCACTTCGCGCGTTCCCTCCACGTCGATGTCGCTGATGCGCACCACCACATTGGGGTCCTTCTGAAGGGTGGCCAGCACTTCCATGCCCCGCCGGCCGCGCTGGCGGCGCAGACTGTCGGGCGAATCGGCAATGTACTGAAGTTCGGCCAGCACGAAGCGCGGAATCAATAAAGCCCCGGGCAGAAAACCTGTCCGGGCGATGTCAGCGATGCGACCATCGATGATCACGCTGGTATCTAATAGAATTGTGCGGCTGTCCGTCAGGCTGGTAGATTCTTTTTCCTGTTGTGGGGCTGCTTTGCCCAGCAAAGACGAAAAAACGGAGAGGATATCTTTCTGGCGCATGAGGAAGACGGCTGCGCCCATGTACCCTAACACGATTACGCCCACAAAAGGTAGCAGGGATCCCAGGGGTTGGGGAAGCAAAGAAAGTGGATATGCCAGCAGTGCGGCAATAATCAGGCCTACCACCAGGCCGATAAGTGCAGAAAACAAATTTTGAGCTGAAACCCTGGAAAATATGCTCCGCAGCGCCCGAATTGGGCGGGTCGTGATGTAAGGGGTAAGGACCAAACCGATCAATGCGCCTACCAGGCCAAACGTAAGCGCGTACCACTCCGGTGAAAAAGTATTGGGTCCGGGATTGGCGCCGGCCAGGTTGCCGAGGTTCAATCCCCACGACACACCCAGCACCGCCAGGACCACCATTCCGACTAGGCGGACGATGAAATCAATACTCATATAATTTCTCCTTGTTCGGTTGTTAAAGAGCAAGATAAAGAAAATAAATCCTCAGGTACATAGGATGATATCACGCCCGGGTGTGCAAGTCAATTAAAAGGGGATTAGGAAGGAAGAGAGTAGAGAATGGAGAATGGAGAAAAGAGAATGGAGAGTAGANNTCTACTCTCCATTCTCTTTTCTCTACTCTCTATTCTCTCTATTCTATGGTAAAATCGTGGCCGTACGGACCGCCCCCATTGTCTAGTGGCCCAGGACGTGGCCCTCTCAAGGCCAAAACACCGGTTCGAATCCGGTTGGGGGCACAAGGAATTTTCGATTTTAGATTTTCGATTGAAGAGCGCTGCCTTGAGCGGCGTTTTTTATTTCTGAGAGATCTTTGGCTCATGTGTCCCACGATTGCTGATATAATTTTATTGTAAATTAAGAAATGAAGAGGGGGTATTTCAACGATGGGCAACGCTAAAAAGAAAGGCAGCCAACCAGCACCTGAATCCTGACACCTCCTCTTAACCTCTAAAAGCCCTCTATCGCATATTGAAGAAAATTGTTGATCGGGGTGAATATTATGAACCGTTTCCGCTTCCTCATCACCATGTTCATGATGCTGATGGTCTCACTTACCGGATGTATTAGTGAATATACTGCCTCCCCCACTCCTTCAACCGTAGTTTCACGAGCCTCTCCCTTTCCACAATCCACACCACAACCCACAACTTCACCCACTGCAACATTAAAACCATCTCCGACTATTTCGCCAACTCCCATTCAAGACGTCATTTCTCTTGACAATTCTGATCAGGTACACTCACTGGCCAGACTAGGCAAAGGCTTCGCCATACAATCAGCCTGGTCAGCAGATGGAAAAACATTTGCAATCGCCAGTACGGCGGGAATATTCTTTTATGACGGTCTGACTTACACCCTAAAGAATTCGATATACACCAAAAGCCGGGTATCAAGTTTTGCGCTAAGCCCAGACAATAAAACCATTGCAATCGGGACCTGCTCGCAGCGTATCTTTGCCGCGTATTGGTGGTGCAATCAAGGCAAAATCCAAATTGTAGATGCGAACAATGGCTCGGAAATTAACTCATTTACCGCTTTTTCAAGCGAAATAAGATACTTAAAATTTAGCAAGGATGGCAAACAACTGATCGGAACCGGCTGCGGAAAAAATGATCCTGTTTACGGCATTTGTTCCGGGGACCAAATCCAGGTTTGGAATTTGGAAAACGGGTCTTTGGCTTTGTCTTTTCCACCGCAAGATAATTTCATAACCTCAATAGATATTGCTCCAGGCGGATCTGTTTTTGCCACAGCTCGTGAAGAAAATGACATCCGGTACTGGGATACTTCTATCCGGAATTATCGCGCCTTTATTACTACCAATCGAATGAAAGTCTCCCAAGTAGCATTCAGCCCTGACGGGAAAACTATCGCCGCATCTGGGTTAGTTGAAGCCAAATCGCCCTATTCTTCGATCAGTATTTGGGATGCTACCACAGGCCATTTACTGAACGATTTTCCAGAACAATCTCCGGATATTTCGGCTTTAGCCATCAGCCCAGATAACAAATCGCTGATTATTGGGTTTTCAGGCCGTCAAGTCATGTGGATAGACAATGATGAAACTGCCGATTCAGTTACCCACGGGACGAAAATCGCCGTTTTCGATATTGCTTCAAAACAAATCCAGCATATGCTATACCCTTCAGTCCATACCATTACTCACCTCTCTTTCAGCCCCAACGGCAAGGTTTTCTCAGCCATTGGCTCAGATGGCATTCCAAGGGTTTGGGATATCCAAACAGGCGAAATGGTGTTTGAAGGTCAGGAATATGCGGCTGCCTTAAATGCGTTAGCCATTAGTGCAGATGGGCGTTTTGTAGCTACCGGTGGGTATAACGGATGGGTCTATTTATGGGCTGTGCAAACACGTCAACTCACCCTCAGCTTCCCTGCATTCGAAGGAAACGTCACTGCTTTGGCTTTCAATCCGGATGGGAAGACTATAGTGGCTGCCAGTGGCAGTTGGGGAAACAGCACTGTAAAGACATTTACAACAGACACGGGGCAGGAGATCACCGGCCCGGCTCCTTTCAAACAGTGGATTTCAGATGTTGCGTTTAATCCAAATGGTAATTCCTTGATGGTAGCGGCTATGGATTTTTCCTCGCAGTATGACTACCCCAGCTTCAAATCACATATGCTGCCAGCACAGGCATACGTGCGCTTTAGCAGGGATGGGAAAACTGTGGTAATGATTGCAGCAGATGGGATGATGAACCTATATGACGCTCAAACCGGCAAAAAACTGTTTGTGGCAAAGGAGCAAATTGGCGGAACCATCGCAATCGCATATGATTTCGTTCATGACTGGCTTGCCCTGACTGCACAAGGAGATCCCTTAATGTTGCTCAGCGGACAGAACGAAACTTTAATTGGTCGAATGGACCTTGGCCCACAAAGCAGGGCACGAGCTATAGACTTTTCGCCGGACGGAAATCTCCTGGCCGCTGGATTAGAGGGCGTCTCACCAGCTTTCGTCTTGATCAATCCTCGAACACTGACCCGCCTTACCACAATCTTTGAACATACTGAAGCTATTGAGGATATTCGTTTCAACCGAACCGGTAATCTGATAGCGACTTGCAGCCAGGATGGCACAGTAATTTTGTGGGGGCTGTCAAAGTAGATTTGCGCGGATTTAATGTGGCCACGTGCGTATCAATCCCCGCAATTAAGGTGATCACCACGAACATCAATCCCGTCAGGGTTGCCGCTGCGGTGCCGATGATAATGTAAAAATTATGCCAGTCGCTCAGGAGCGGTAAGCCAGTTACTTGAATCATGATCCCACCGATAAGAAAAGAATTAAATCTTGAATAAACTTTTCGGATTCAACGGCTTTTTTGGAATTGATCGCTGTATTATCGTGGCAGGAGTTTAATCGTTGCGGCGCGCGCCTCGGAGGTCAGAATTGAATTTACGATGCCCGGCGCATAGCGGCGGTACTTTGTGCGGTAGGCTTCGTCGAGCTGGTCATTGATGCCGAGGGCGACCTCTTCCACGAAAGTGACGTCCGTGTCGACTCCGCCGGCCTGGATGTGGCCTTCGTGGCGCACTTGAACACCGCTGAACCAGGCCGAGGTGCGGCCCTTGTAGGACCGCACGTAGAGGTCATCGCCGAGGCGGACGACCCAGATGGTCACCGCCTTTCGCAATGAGCCATCGCTGCGCAGAGATGCGATTTGCAGCTCCTCGGCAGTTCCGATCTTGTTCAGCTCGTTATCCGTCCAGGCAGCCATCAACTCATCTCCTTTCTGGCTTAAATGGTGTGGTCTCCCTGCACTTCTGCAATTTTCATATTGACCTCACAAAAACAGTGTAACACTTTGAGTTACCTCCACGTCAAGGGTTTTTAAGGTTTCCAAATTAAAGGGATCTTGAGGCGCCAGCCTTAAGATCCCTTTTTGTTTGGAAACCTTTATTTCGAATTACCCGAGGTCCTCTAAACCAAAAAATAATTTCGTTAGTTTACGAATCCATTCTTTAGCGGACAATCCATGAATTATTCGTGCCATTGATATTGGCAACGACTACCTGGTTTCCCTTGATCAAAGTGCTTTGGTATGGGACTTGACCCGGCATTGCCAGCCAACCGCTCAAAATGTAGGGGAATGGGTCACCCGCACCAATCCACTCGCCTTGATACAGCCGGGCCAGATGAACGTGCGTCCCGGTTGCAACCCCGCCTTCACAGGATGGGTGTCCGACAGGATCGTTCGTTTTCACCTGTGTTCCCACTGCGGCACGATCCTTTTCAGCCACGTGCATGTAAAACAGTTCCCAACCGGTAGCATTCCCCGCATTATCCACCAAATCAAGCTGGAGCACGCCGTTCTCTGAGCGGGTGACGATGCCAGGGGCAGATGCAAGTACCCAGGCGCGTGAGACAACACACGGCGGTTCGCCGGTGATGGGCGCAAAATCCAGGGCGCCGAGCGGGGTTCCCGCGTCCCAATCCTCATGCAAACCGCCGGTCAATGCCCACGCTTCGCCTGGAGCGAAAGGCAACTCTAGGGTTGGAATCTGCAATCCATCTGGAGAAAGTGGCTCGATTGTACGTGCGCATGCCATTGGATCTCCGAACATGTTTTCATAGGTTGAAAGAAAACCGTTAGGACCGTAAAGCGCATCTTCCCAACTGGCTTGTTTGTAACTCCGCGCAAATAAATACTGCAATGCTACGGATCCAGCATTGAGATAGGGCGAGATGCGCATGGAACCCCCATCCAAAAATGTCAACTGGGTCATTTTGCCCTGGCGCCAGGCATAATAGCCGATATTCAATAGTTGAGTATAGGTCGTGAGTTCGTTGAAGAGACCTTCGTTTTGGGGGATATTCAGACCGAGAGGATGAGCCAAATCAGGCGCTGGCGGGTTACCCAATACCCAATGCGATCGTAATTCAATGAATGCCAGAAGAAAATGAGGGTTGACGGATGTATTTTCTGAAACCAGTTTAACGATTTCTGCCCCGGATAAATTTTTAGAATTCACAACCTGGGTATAAGAACTCAGCCTGCCGTTTGCATCCGTGACAAATTTCTGAATATCGAGATTACGTCCGCAAGGCGAATTCACGATTTCGCTGTCGGGCAGTAAAAATCGCGGGGGTAGATCGCCATCCGTTATCTTTGGAATGATCAGAGTTTGATTGTTGGGTAATAATCCATGGGTTGGCAGCGGCTGCGAAGAACGGATTTCATCCGGGGCCACCCCAAAATGCGCCGCAACCACATTTAATGTGTCGGCTGGCTGAACTGAATAAGAGATGAATCTGGATGGGTCATAATCCAGAGGTAAGGGACTGGTTGCAGTGGATTCCATTAGCGGACTTGGAGTCGGAGGAGTAAGGGTCGGTTTATTCTGAGTTGGAGAAATCGTCGGAGCATCTGTCTTTGTTTGAACGGGGACGCCAGGCAACGTTTTATGGGGAAGGTTACAGGCCGAGGCGAAAACAAGGATAAATAATAGAGAATTGAGAATTGACTTTCGCAAAAGGAATCCTATTAATTGATAAGAACCATAAAAAATGGAATTATTCATTATACGTTCGTTTTAATGTTTAGAACCCAATCCTATTGGTACGCAAGACGGCCGAAAGGGTGTTTTTTTTATTCGGTATAATCTATCCATGTCAACCAACATCCGGCCTATCCAATGGGGAATCCAAAGCTCGCCGCACCAGGTTACCTACGGCGAGCTATTGCAGTTATGGCAGCGCGCCGACGCCCTGGGTTACGATTCGGCCTGGCTGTTCGATCACTTCATGCCAATTTCCGGCGACCCGGCTGGGCCGTGTTTCGAGGGTTGGACGCTTCTAACCGCCCTGGCAGTCCAGACAAGGCGGCTGCACGCCGGCTGCCTGGTGACCAGCGTGGTCTACCGCCATCCGGCTGTGCTGGCGAAGATGGGCGCAGCGCTGGACGTGGTGACTGGCGGGCGGCTCGAGCTGGGGATCGGGGCCGGTTGGTTCGAGGGCGAAGCCCGGGCCTACGGGATGCCTTTCCCGCCCACGGGCGAGCGCCTGGCCCGCCTCGACGAGGCCATCCAGGTGATCCGGGCGTTGTGGACGTACGCAACCAGCGATTTTTCCGGTAAGTATTATTCTCTCAGCCAGGCCCGCTGTGAGCCGAAACCGGTCCAGCAGCCAACGCCCACGATTTGGGTCGGCGGCCAGGGCGAGAAAGTGACCCTGCGTATCGTTGCCCAACGCGCCGACGGCTGGGACATGGATATGCTGCCGCTGGACGTATACCGGCACAAGCTGGCTGTACTGGCCGAGCACTGCCGGCGCGCCGGGCGCGATCCGGCCACGGTCCGCAAGATGATCCATTTTTCAGCCATCATCGCCGAAGACGAAGGCGAAGTGCTGCGGCGGGCTGCAAGCCTGGCCCACCAGTGGAACACCACCCTGGCCGACCTGGAAGGCCGAGTCCTGATCGGAACGCCGCAGCAGGCAGCCGAGCGGTTAAAGGCTTACGCGGAGCTTGGCGTCGAACATTTCATGTTGAGCCTGCAGGCTCCATATGATATGAACATGGTGGAGCTTTATATAAAGGAAGTGGCTCCGCTTATTCCAGGATCGTCGAAAGCATAGTATATTACCTTCCACTAAGGAAGAGCACGGATATGGCATTAATCAGCTTACAGGAGGTGAGCCTGGGGTTTGGCGGGCCTCTCCTGCTGGAAAAGGTCAATTTACAGATCGAACGGGGCGAGATGGTCGGGCTGTTGGGGCGCAATGGGATGGGGAAATCCACCCTGTTGAAGCTGATCAACGGCGACCTGAAACCCGAAAGCGGCAGCCTGTCCCGGCAGCAGAATTTGCGCTCTGCGTATCTGCCCCAGGAAGTGCCCCAGGGGCTGGCCGGCGCAGTTTACACGGTTGTCGCTTCGGGCCTGGCGCAGGAATCAGCGCCGCACAGCGAGGATCACTGGCAGGATCAGTTGCAGGTCGATCAAACCATCTCGCGCATGCAGCTCGATCCACACGCGCCTTTCGAGTTTCTTTCGGCAGGGATGAAACGGCGTGTGCTGCTGGGACGCGCCCTGGTGCGCAATCCCGACCTCCTCCTGCTGGACGAGCCCACAAATCATCTGGATATCGCCGCAATTGGTTGGCTGGAGGATTTTCTGGCGCGCTGGGGTGGGACGCTGCTCTTTGTAACCCACGACCGGGTTTTCCTGCAGAGGCTGAGCTCGCGCATCGTCGAGCTGGACCGTGGGCGCCTGTTCGATTGGAACTGCAGTTACGCCACATTTCTGCAGCGCAAAGAGGCTATGCTGAATGCCGAACAGGAGCAGAACGCCCTCTTCGATAAGAAATTAGCCCAGGAAGAGCAGTGGATTCGCAAAGGGATTGAAGCCCGGCGCACCCGCAACGAAGGCCGGGTGCGCGCTCTGAAACGCCTGCGTGAAATCCGCCAGGAGCGCCGCGAGCAGCCCGGTAGGGTACGGATGCAGATCCAGGAAGAACGCCGGTCGGGGCGCCTGGTGATCGAAGCCGAGAAGATCCGCTTTGCTTTTGGCGAGCGGGAAATCGTCCATGATTTTTCGATTACGATCCGCCGTGGCGATAAGGTTGGCATCATCGGGCCGAACGGCTCGGGCAAGACCACCCTGCTGCGGGTGCTGATGGGCGAACTGGATCCATTGGAAGGTGAAGTACGCCACGGCACCAACCTGGAGGTGGCCTACTTCGACCAGTTACGCTCGCAGTTGGATGAAAAACGCTCCGTGCTGGATAACGTGGGCGAGGGGCGAGATACGATCACGGTCAACGGTAAATCGCGCAATTTGATCGGCTACCTGGAAGACTTCCTATTCTCTTCCGACCGGGTCCAGGCTCCGATCAGCGCCCTGTCGGGGGGCGAGCGCAACCGGCTGCTGCTGGCGCGCCTGTTTGCCCACCCCGCCAACCTGCTGGTAATGGACGAGCCGACCAATGACCTGGATATCGAGACGCTTGAAATCCTGGAAGACATGCTCCTGGCATATACCGGGACGCTCCTGCTGGTAAGCCACGACCGGGCCTTTCTAAACAACCTGGTCACCAGCACCATCGTGTTGGATGGGGCGGGCAGCGCCCGGGAATTCGTCGGCGGTTACGACGATTGGCTGCGCCAGAGCCAGGAGGATGCTGCGACGCGGTTCGAGCCGAAAGCGCCAAAAAAGGCAGCCTCTGTCCCGAGCACACCGCGGCCGCCTGTGGAGAGTCCGCGGCGCCTTTCCTACAAGGAGCAGCGCGCGCTGGAAGCGCAGCGCCAGGAACTAACCGAGCTTCCGAGCCGCATCGAGGCCCTGGAAGCGGAGCAGCACCGCTTAAGCGCCTCAATGGCCGACCCGGCCTTCTACCAGCGCGACAGCACCGAGATCGCCGGCGTCGTCAGCCACCTCAAAGAGCTGGAGGAAGAACTTGCAGAGGCTTACCGGCGCTGGGAGGAACTTGAAAACCAGTCTGAGCGCTAATCCTGGCGCCAGCGAGTAATTCGTCTGGGGATCCCCTGGTCACCCATCCTGCGGCAAACGTCCTTCAGGCGCTCAAAAGCGCCGCGCCACTCCAGGTCGGCCAGCTTTTCGTGGAGCGGAACGTCCAGGCGCAGAGTGGCCAATTGGCGGAAGAGCAGCGCATCGGCGCGGCGTAGGGCCAGGCTCTCGGCCAGCCGGGCGCCGCGGCTTGAGCCCAGCCCGAATGCTTCTGGATCGTCCGGGATGGCTTCGAGATGGGGGTAGCGTGACAGCACGGCAGCCGCGGATTTAGCTCCCCATCCCGAGATGCCGGGGTAGCCGTCGGCGGAATCGCCCACCAGGGCCAGGTAATCCGGGATGGATTCGGGACTCACCCCGAACTTTTCCTTCACGCCGGCCTCGTCGAGGACGATGTCGCGCCTGCGATCCCAGCACACGATCCGCCTGCCGGAAACTAATTGAGCAAGGTCCTTGTCCGGCGAGCAGATAACGACCTGTTCGACGCCGTCTTCATCCTTGAAGCGCCCGGAGGCCGATGCCAGCGCATCGTCCGCCTCAAACTCTACCATCGGCCAAACGATGATCCCCAATGCGGCCACGGCTTCTTCGGCCAGCGGGAACTGGGCGAGCAGCGCCGGATCGACGCCGGCCCCAGTTTTGTAGCCAGGGTAGAGATCGTTGCGGAAGGACTCGATCACGTGGTCGAAGGCGCAGGCCACGTGGGTTACCTCTCCTCCGTCCAATAACATCAACAGGCTGCGCAACAGTCCCAGCGTAGCGCCAACTTCTTGTCCATCCGGTGCTTTCTTGGGAGGCGCCCCAAAAAAGCTGCGGAACAGCTCGTACGTACCATCCACTAGATGTAGCTTCATATTCGCCCTATAATCAAATTAGCAAAAAGCAAGAATTTTACCTACCAACTGCATTATATATTATAGAATGGACATGATCAGGGGCGGTATGGATCGTCTTATTGGCGACCGAGGGGTCAATGATCCGGCAGTGGTGGAGGCCATGGTGGCCGAATACAGCGCGCCAGTCTATCGATTGGCGCTTTCTATTCTAAACGACCCGGCGGATGCCCAGGATGCGACCCAGGATACCTTCGTACAGGCGGCTGCTGCCCTGCGCCGTTACCAGGTAGGAACGAACTTCAGGGCCTGGCTGCTGAAGATTACCGTGAATACCTGCCGCATGGCGCTGCGCAGACGCGCTGCCCGCCGCACCCTGCAAAATGCCTGGGAGAGGCTCATTCGCCTGGCCCCGCACCAATCCGGTGCCGAGACCCAGGTGGTACAGGATGAAACCCGGGATGAGCTGTGGGATCTGGTGGATCATATGGATGAGAAGCACCGCCTGGTGGTGGTGCTGCGCCTGGCCCACGACATGACGATTGCAGAAATCAGCCAATTATTGGACGTAAATGAAAAGACAGTTTACACGCGCCTGTACGATGCTTTCGCCCGCCTGCGCCTCCAGATCAGGCAGCTGCCGGGATATGCCGCTTTGTGGGACGAGGGGCAGCCATGAGCGATAATCATCTGCGGTTCTTCAGCCTGTATCTGCTTGAACAGGATGGGCGCCCGCTCGATCCGGGCCAGCGCGCCGAGCTGCAGGCGCACCTCCAGGGCTGCGCGGATTGCCGGGCCGACCAGGCTATCTACAGGGGATTGCACGCCGGGGCGAGTGGGCGCTGGCAGGCAGCGCCTGCGCCGGTTGCGATTGACAGGGTTCTACGCCGGGTTCGCGTCCACAATTGGATGCAACGAGCGGCCCAGCCGGTCCCTGTTGTAGTTTGGGTGATGGTTGCCCTGCTGGCGCTGGTGCTGTTCGAGTTAATCGTTTCTTCTCTGCGCCCCGTTCCGGCCGTGATGCCGCCCGCCGGCCCGACCCCAACCGCAGCAATCCCGACGGCCGAGCCTTCACCCACCGTGCAGGCGGACGGCAAAATCCCCGTCCCGCCCTTGCTGCAGGGCGAGCCGGCGGGCAGGGGCAGTTGGTCGCCGGACGGAGCCTATTTCTTCGTCCCGCTGCTAGAAAAACCGGCGCCCGGCGGCGATTGGCGCACGACCGGTCTGCATTTCATCTCGGCTGCCACCGGCGAGGACTGCCAGCCATCCGAGACATTTCTCGGTCCGCAGGGTTTTCAGAGTTACGCCTGGCTGGACAGCCGGCGGCTTTTGTTCATCGATAACAAAGGTCAGGCGCATCTGTTCACGCCCTGCCAGGCGCAATCCCAGGATCTCAGCGACCGCTTTTTTGAGCCGCTGAAGCGGATTGCCCTGCCGTTCAACTACTCCGAGCTGGTCATCCAGGGCCCGCTGCTGCTGGAAGGGACAGCCGATTATTGGATCCTGGATCCGGCCACTTTGCAGGGCCGCGCACTTGCGGACCCTCTGCCGGCTGTGGATGGCAGCGCAAATTTCGCCATTGTGCCCGGAGGGAACCGGCTTTCAGTGTTCCAGCAGGTTGCGGATAAACCCGGGTTGTGCCGCCTGGATGTGGTCGACCTGGTCAGTGGCCAGAAAACACGTTCTGCCGAGGTTGATGCCGGCAGCCAGGGCTGCGCGCTGATGGTCGAGTGGCTGGGGCCCGAGCGGCCGTTCATCTGGGATATGGGGGCTAGCGGTCCGCTGATGCTGGACCTCTCAACAGACCCGCCAAAACAGGTGCGCGTCATGCCCGATCTGTTCAGTCTCAGCCTGACCTACCCCGATGAAATGGCGATGATGGGCGTATTCTATTCGCCGGCGGACGGTAGTTATCACATCGTGGCCCACATTAACAAGTCGGGCGACCAGTCGATCTACGTATACCATGGTGAAAGCGGTAAAGTCGAAAAGCTGGCCGGTGACTTGCACGGCTTATTGATCCTTCCCGGCGGCCAGAAGATGCCTTTGGACCTTTGGATGGATACGCCGGGCCTAAACGACGATTTTGACCTCCTGTGGTTGGATGGGCCGCAGCAGCCGCGGGTGCACTTTCAAGTCGGCGGGCACTTGCCTCGCAAAGACTCCCGATTAATTAGCGCCCTGGTCCCCGGCGGCAAGGACCTGATATTTGCGTCCTCCCAGGGGATTTCGCTCGTGGGTCTGCCCGGTGGAGATACGCAGGCTTTCTGGCAGCTGGAAGGGGCCGAGGACCCTGCCGCCGGCTCCATCCTCTCGCCATCGCCGGATGGACGCGCCGTGATTGCCACCGTTTCATTGAATCCCGATAAAGATGGCCAGAGCCAGGGCAGCCTGCTATATTGGTTATCATTGGAAAAATGAGGAATGCATTGATATCAATGAATAAAAAAACCATATCTTTTTTCTGCTCACCTGGAAATATCAAGCGCATGGTCCTCATGGCATCCATGCTCGTGCTGCTCGTAGCCTGTGCGAACCCTGCATCGCAGGCAACTCCAGTCCCCCAGGTCTTCGATATGCCGGGTGAACAGATCAACACCTTCACCACGTTGACCATCCATGTCGAAGACGACCCGACTCATGCGCATTGGTTGGACTACTTTGCCGCTTCGATCGACATCGATGGAGACGTGCTCATCTCCGGCGCGCCGATCTGGAACCGGCCGCCCGGCGAGGGTACCGGGGCGGCTTACGTCTACCGCAAGGCTCCTGCCGGGGATTGGAAATTGGATGCCACCCTGATTGCAAGCGATCGGGACGACGGCTTCCAGTTCGACCAGTTCTTCGGCGAATCGGTTGCGATTGATGGCAATCGAATCGCCGTGGGCGCGCCCGGGGCTGATGACATTAATCGCGGCGACAATACCGGGGCGGTATACGTCTTCGAGTACCAGGACCGCGCCTGGGTGCAGACGGCAAAGCTGACCCCTGCTAAGGCGAAACTCGGTGCAAAATACGGGCGCAGCCTCGTTCTGGATGGCGATTTATTGGCCTTGTCCGGTTACCCGCAGGCCGGAAGCGTTGCAGTCTTTCAACACGGGAATGCCGGCTGGAGCGAAATGGAGCCAGTGCCCGTTCCGCCCGCGGCGGGCGGCGAGCCTTACGAAGTCCTTATCGACCTTTACGGGGACACGCTAGCCGTCAGTACGGTGATCCAGGCAAAGCCTGCGGACGAAAACAACGAGCTGGCGCAGATCGCCTCGCTCAAGTGCTCTGGGACCGTAGTGCTTTACGAGCGGGCAGGCGAAAGCTGGAAAGAGACTTTCCGTACGACTCCTCAAGAAGCCTCCCTCTATCGTATGTACAATTCAGGCCCGTTCGGGATCCCCCTCGCCCTGGGAGGCGCAGCCGGCAAAGCGGACCTGCTGGCTGTGGGCAAGCCGGGTTTTCCCGGATCCGGGCGTGACACCGGGTCGGTTGTCATCTACACGCGTTCGGATTGGGGATGGGCGCCGCAATCCGAGCTCAGTCTTTCCCCTCGAGACAGTGTGTCCGGGTCACTAGACAGGCTCATGTCTCAAGCCATGCAGGTCCCTACGACCGCTCCGGCAACCGGAGCGGCTTTCTTCGGCGCTTTTGTGGATTTTGAAGGCAGCCGCCTGGGCGTGGTCTCGACCTTTTCCAATGCAGCCTACGTCTTCGAGCGCCAGGGTTCGGGCTGGGCCTATCGTTACAGGATCACGCCCGGCCCGCAGGTCGGTGACGATTTCATGCGCCGCACGGTGGCCATGAGCGGCGATAAGCTCGTGCTCGGCTCCCCCGGCGAGCTTGGCGGAGGAGACGCGTTTATTTTCACGTTGCCGAAATAAATTCCTGAAGAGACTCCACGAGTGAAGTTACAAATCGTAGTGACGACTTTAGTCGTTACTCGTGGGCGAGTAACGACAAATGGTTTTTGAAAACTTAAAAGGGTAATCAGCGTCCAGGCAGGCCTACTAGCCTCACCCCCGGCCCCTCTCCCAGAACGTGTTTCACCGTTCTGGGAGAGGGGAGAAAAACAAANNCTGAGAATGGTTTTTTATTCTCAGGAGAGGGGTCGGGGGTGAGGCTCTGGTGGATCGCAAGGTAATGACATTACCCGTTTAAGTGTAAAAAACCATAAGTCGTCACTACGATTCGATATCATAAATATGGCAAATTTCTACCGTACGACGGTCGGAACAAAAATCTCTCCGAAAAACGCGGTTGCTTCAATAGCCCCAATGTCGCACGTCGCCACGCCGTTCTTGTCCCCGTCCAGCGGGCGGGTCCAGCCGCGCTGGTCGAGCGCAGGGCAGGCTGCATTATCACCGCTATCGATGGCCGGGCTGCCTGTTCTCGGCAGCAGGTAGGCGCGCATCCATTGCAGGTTTAATGCACCCGTTGTGGTCACGCTGAAACCCGGCTGGCAGTCGGCGTCCGTGGTCAGGTTGTTCTTGCTGGCGCTGCTGAGCGCCGCGCCGCTGCAGTCGATGTAAGGCGTGTTGCCGGCGATGATACTGTTCGTCACCGTCACCGCCGGGTTGTTGTATAATCCGCCTCCTGCACCCGGCCCGAAGAGGAAATTTCCGTAGATGGTCGAATTCGTGATCGTGCTGCCCGCCGCCCCGCTGTCGAAATGCAGCGCTCCGCCCCCGGCGCGTGCCCGGTTATTGTAGAAGGTTGTATTGGTGACGTTAAGCACCGCGTCAGTGCGAACCGCGCCGCCGGTATTGTTGGCTGTTGTTGCGCTGCCGGCGGTATTACCGGCGAACACGCTGGAATCGAGCGTGAACGGCGCTTCGCTGTTGATAGCGCCGCCGCTTCCTTCTGTGCTGGTTACGGCGTTGTTGGCCGTGTTATTGAAAAAGGCCGAATGCGAGATTGCAGCCGTAAGGTCATAGTAGAGGCGGATTGCCCCGCCTTCGCGCACGGCGCTGTTTGAGGTGAAGGCTGATTCATCGATCATGACCTTGATTTGGGTGCCGTTGCCGTCCGCATAGATCGCGCCGCCATCCTCGTTGGCCTGGTTGTTCGTAAACCGCGAGTCAATCACACTCAAGGGATGGAAAGTGACTTCGATTGCGCCCCCATCGCCAGCCGTGTTGCCCTCGAAGGTGCTGCCGCTCACGTTCAACACACCCCCCGAAGAAATGCCGCCGCCGACGTTCGAGGAATGGTTGTTGCGAAAGGCGCAGTTGCTCACGTTTAAGGTTGGTCCGCCTTCGAGGATATTGAAGTTCCAAATGGCGCCTCCCGCCCAGCCTCCGGAGTTGGCATTGATAAAAGTCAATCCGGATATGTTGACCGTCCCCGATGTTTCGGCGCTCACCCGCACGATCTGGATGGCGTTATGGCCGTCCAGCGTCAGCTTGTCGGCGCCGGGGCCGCTGAGGGTGAGGCTCTTATTGATAGTCAGAGTGGAATTGACCGTCATGACTCCGCTGACGGCGAATTGGATGGCGCTGCCGGCTGGCGCCAGGGCAATCGCGTCGCGCAGCGAGCAGTCGCCGTCGCTGCAACTGCCGTCGCTTTCGTCTGCCAGGGTGTTCACGGTCAGCGGGTCGGCGGCGTTCACGACCGCCGGGGGCAGCATTCCACAGGCCAGGGCAAAGAATGCCACGTACAATATCAGGTGCGGCAGGCGTTGTTTTGCGTTCATATCCGTCTCCAGGGTGCGCGATCACTGTTCAAAAGGGATGCGGCTGAGATCAGTGGAATCCTCAGCATTTACTTATTTTAGTAGCTGACACTCTCGCATAACTTCCAATTCAGTTGGATTTCACAATTTTTCCGGCCTTTTTAGAATTCTTTCCCATTTTCTAATCATCGATTCTTAATAATATGGATATAATGGATTATAAATATCTAGATATAACATTAAAACTTTCCATACACCGGCACCGACATTCCTATCAGCTTATTGGTAAATTATCAGGAGCTTTATGGATGCAAAACAGTTGCACGCTGTACTCAGCAGGCTTTCAGGCCATCTCGTAACCGGTACCCCCCAACAAGAAGCAGAAATTCAACAGCTAAACCAATCCTTATCCCGTTCCTTGCTGCCCGAGGATCTTCGACAGCTTAAAAGCAGCAATTTCGTGTTTGAAGCTTCGGACCTCTTTTCCAGCGAGCGGGTTGCGCCGGAAAGGCTGGCTGCGCTCCAGTCGGTTGCCGAGATGCAATCAGCGGCGGCCAGCGAGCCGGAGTTGCGCGTATTTGTGCGCGAGGTGCCGGTGCGCAATCCGCTGCTGCATGCCTCGGTGCCCCAGTGGGCCAGCGGAGCGGCGCTGGACCACACCATCGGCCCGTTCACCAACAAGGACGGCCGCCAGTTCTGGTTCGATTTCTTTCGCATCGAAAAGCTGGTGGCGCTTTACGTGCAGGGCAGCCCGGACCCGGTGCTGCTATTCAACGTGCGTACACGTTTCATCTTTACCGAACTCACCCTGCCGCCGGTGACCGACCTGCTCCCGGTCTACCAGCTTCCGGCGGGCAGCATCTGGATCAATTCCCGGCTGTTAGCTTCCGCTGCGCCGGCCTCCACCTTCACCGGGTTAACAATCAAGGGCGGCACAATCACCCTGAGCGCCACGCCGCAACTGGTCGGCGGCAAGCTCACCATCTCACCCACCACCACCGTCAGCGTGCGGCTCCAGTTACAGCAGCCCGCCGTACAGGGGGTGGACCCGTCCAGCCCGTACGGGATCGATGCCCGCAACGCCCAACTGCAGCTTCCGCAGCAGTTCAACTTCCAATTTTCCGGGCAAGGTGGCACGACGCTGGACCTGGTTTCGGACGCCCAGTGGAAGGTATATGGCCAACAGTCGTCGTTCCAGTGGCACAAGCAAGCCCAACCGGTCTACAATGCGGCCCTGCAGAAGATATTGGTCATCTTCGGCTGCTCCCCGGCCAGTTTTGAAGTAACGGATAGCCAGTCTCCTTTCAACATGCTTCAAGGAAAAGCTCCGGTGACTGCAAGCGCCTGGGAACTGCCGGTGGCTGCCATCGATGTGCTCCATCCAACGCCGGCAGCCGGGATCGGGGGCATGGCGGTGAACTGCGACCCAGGATTGACCGCCGCCTGGAGCGGTTTGAAAGGCGGTACCTTCAATTTGCTCCGGCCCTGGCTGATCGTAGAGCCCGGCAGTATCTTCATAATCGACGCCGCAGCCGGTAATATTTTCTGCCAGCAGAAATTCGACCTGTGGAAAGATGCATCCAACCCCTTTGTCAGCAGCATCCAGCTCCAATACCCGGCAGCGACCTTCTTTCTCTTCGAGACACTTGCCAGCGGCTTTGAGGCCTTGATGACCCTGGCCAACGCCAGCGCCCAAATCGACCGCCCGGTAACGGTTTCCGGGCAGCCGGTGGCGGTGCAGTCGAAGAACTCGGTCCTCATTCTGGCGGTCAGCAAGACTTTAAAGCTGATCTACCTGTTCGACGACAACATCCTTTTCGACAACACCAACCTGAACGTGAAGCCGCCGGTCATCCCGCAGCCGATCGCCCTGGCGCTGGATAATGCGCTGTTCAAGGTTACCCCGGTAAACGGCTGCCTGCTGTTCGGCCGCCTAGCCGACGACTTTGTGAAGGTGGAACGTGGATTTTTGTTCCTGATCTTTGGGCTGTTCGCCTATCTGCCCACCCTGCCGGACCCGTACGCTGCCGACCTGGGTTTCCTCAGGTTCCAGTTCCGCGGCGACCGGAACAACCTGACCAGCACAACTGCTTTCGGCGGGCAATTCGTCTGGATGTGGCTGGTGTGTGAGTTGCGCTGGGCGCCGGGCACAGAGGGCAATGATAAAGTAGCCGTAGCCTTCTATTTTGCGCCACTTCAGAACCCGTTCCAGTTATTGCAGGCGCCGGCGGCGGGCTCCCAAATGTCGGCTGCAGTGGGGACAACGGATGCAGCCGTGGTGCAGCCGCCGGTGTGCGACGCGTTGCTGAACCCCCTCAACAATTACAGTCCGCCGAAGGAGGCTGCCGGAACGGTTGCCCAACCGGCGATGACCCCTGAAGCGGCCTTTATTTCCGAGTCGGGCATTGGCAATGGCGGCCTGCCGGATTACCAGGGTGTTTGGGACGAGCAGACCCAATGCTTGCAGCAGGACCTGTTTGCCCTGTTGGACGTCTCCACCAATGCTGACCTGCTGGGGATTAGTTTCAACGTGTTCGGCGCCGAACGCCTGGCTTTGGTGCGCACGTTTGGGGTTGCCAATACGCCGACTACTTTCCCGCTGCAGGTCCAAGGCATGGATGTGGTCAGCAGCGGCGCAAACGTCAGGGCCTTCACCGTGCCGGAAATCTCCTGGGAGCCGGTGATCAACACTGCGCCGCACTTCCTGCCGGGTGATCCGCCGGGCTTTTTACCCGGCCAGCTTCCCGCCCTGACCCCCAATTATTACCCGGACGACGGCGGCCCGACCCGCATCTTCAACAACAGCATCAAGTTTGTGCCCCTGGCACCTATCCCGTTGAGCAAGTTCATCCTCGAGGAATACAAGAACCAGCCGCTGAATATCACTTCGTCGCTGTTTACCCTACCGTTCGGGATGCGCGCCCTGGCGACCCTGACCAAGTTCATATACCCGCAGCAGCCGCCGACCATCCAATTCAACCAGCCGGCGTTCGATAACAACCTGAAAGGCGGCTTGCAGCTTCAGTTCAACGCTGGCAAGCTGCCCACCGACGATTACCCCATGTTCACCGGTGCTACATCCCAGATCAATAATGTGTTGGACCTGTTTGGCAACCCCACCGGCGCCAGCACGCTGGGACAAAGTGTCACCATCATCTTCAACGACGAGTTTAAGCTCAAGCCAGACCCGCTGACCAGCCGGGGCGTGCCCCTCACCCGGGTCGATTTCTCCGGGTACGGCGCCAGTATCTTCAGCAACTGGTTCAACCCGCTGGCCCAGATGGCCCAGACGAGCCAGGCCAAGTTCGATGTGTGGGTCGGGCGCACGGCGCACGAGGTGATCCAGGTTAAGAGCATCATCTATCCCTGGGGCATCCATGTGGTGCGCACCATCATCCTCTACCGCGCTTTGAGCGGGTACGAATACCGTGTAGATACGGGCTGGAAGGCCGAGAGCGACGGCAAGTTCGATTTTTCTTATTACGTCAAATATCCAACCAGCAATCCCAATACGATCGGCCTGTTCCCTGATTACCAGGTCCACCCTGGCGTGATCAATGGATTGTTCAACGTCCAGAACATCGTCGAGGCAAACAACCAGTTTGCCGCCAAATCGATCATCCATACCGGCGAATATTACCTGGACGACAATAATTTCACCATTCTAAATACCGGTCCTGATATGACCGTTGATGCACTGCTGCAAATGGTGTTCTTCGACGCCGATGTGGAGATCGAAGGCGTGGTGCAGGGCCAGGTCAACGGACGCGTGCCCTCCAAAGGAGTGATGGGTTTCGTCCAGCTTGCGCCGCGCGGCATACCTCTATCCAAGGAGGCCTACCAGGCGCTGCTCAACTACCAGCCCGACCCGATCGGTGGTCCGGTCAACTGTATCGTCGACATCGGCCAGAACGGGCAGCAGATGCGCGTCAGCCGCTTCGATATCAGCAACTCCTTTGGGGCAAATGGGACGGACATTGTCTTTGCCGCCGCTGCCCGGGGCAACGTTATCCTGCCTAAGGATGGCTCGTGGAGTATGGTGCAACACCGGCGCGACACGGGCGAGGTAGTCCCCCTGCCGGAACAGCTCCCTGTGCCGCTCATCCGCAGCGGGGCGCTGAGTTACAAGGTGGTGCAATTGAACCCCACCACCCAGAAAGTGGACCTGGTGCCGGACCCCAACGTGGCTAAGAACCTGTTACGCATTGCCAATCCGACCGAACTGCTGCGCCCGCCCGTACCGGACACGTTGAATTACGGCTATTTGCACAGCACAGATACCCAAAAAGCTTTGTTCCTGACCCCGGCTTACAAATTGATGGCTGGAGCGCCGCCCAACGAAATCCCCAAGCTGATGAGCAAGACACCGCCCTTGTTCGTGGACGCCTTCCGTATCGTCAATTCCAAGGCGATCTTTCCCAATATCGGCGATGCGGAGAGCAACATCGGCGATGCCATCAGCCTGTACGCCAACGGCAACGAGTTCAATCAAAATGCGCTCACCGACGGGGGCAAACAGGTGCTCGAGCTGATGCAGATTAACAAGACGGTCAGCAACGTCGTCCAGGAAGGATACAAGCTGCTCAAGCAGGGACCTCCGGGGTTCAGCCTGCCCAACACTTCCTGGACGTTGATCGAAGTTGGCGGCGCATTCAAGATCTATATTGAATACATTGCTTCGAACATCCAGAAGGTGAACGGCGGCACGGAGACAGTGAAAGGACTCCTCGATTTCGACGTAGATTCGTTCGCTAATAACGTGGCAGACCGCTGGAAGAGCATTATGAATGACGTGGCCCTGGTGGTCGACCTGGGACCCATCCAGCGCCTGATGACGATCAAGGGCAATTGGAATGCTCAAAATGGATCTGAAACGGCGTATGCCGGTAGCGACAGCGATCCAGAATTCCCCTCTCCGCAGATCGAATTCGCGTCGGAATTGAAACCGGTGATCGAGATCCTGCAAATCCTGCAGGACTTGCAGACTGGAGACTATAAGGACGCCTTTGCCAGCGGCCTCAAGCTGGCGATGAGCAACCAGGACAATTCCTGGGAATACAAGTTTGAAGCCTCCAAGGAAATCCCGGTGGTCAAGTTCCCCACCCCTGATTTCCTGTACAACGATCCGAATGCGCCGCTCAAGCTCGAAGCCGGGCTCAAGCTGGGGGCTTATTTCAATGCTGCCCTCAAGATCACCACCGATCCCAGCCAGTTGCTGCCCTCGGCCGGAGGCTACCTCGGCTTTTATGGCCGGCTTTCAGTCATGTGCGTGTCGCTCTCGATTGCCACGATATACGCCGTGGGCCAGGTGAACCTGGATATTGCCGCCGATACCAAGATTGGGCCCTCCTTGAAGATGAAATTCGGCTTTGGCGCCCAGATCGTGGTCGGCCTGCCGGTCGTCGGCAACGTCAGTGTGCTGTACATGGTTGGGGTTGAGATCTTCATCGCTACCAACACGCTGACCGTGTCCGGATTCATGCTGTTCCAGGGGCAGGCCGAGCTTTTGGGCGGCCTGGTGGGCGTGACGATTACGATCGAGGCCAAGGGAACGATTTCACGCCAGAACGACCGCACCGACCTGGCGGCCCAGGTGACGTTTGGGCTCGACATCAGCATCTTCCTGGTGATCGATATCAGTTTCAGCACATCCTGGGAAGAATCGAGACAGATCGCGTAAGAGGCTATCCATGGAAACAAACCGCAGATTTTCGCTGCTTACTTTTCCGCAGTACTTTGACGGCAATAAGCTGACCCTAAACATCCTGGTCCTGCCGCGCAACCAGAACCCGCTGCAGGGCGCTATCATCCTGCATGACGGGGTCACTTTTCCGCCGCCGGTCATCCCGGACGCTCCGGCCTTTGCCGACGCCAAGCTTGCATTTGAGGCCAAGATTATCACCGGGCTGAGCCGCTACCCGAACACCCTGCTAGCGAACGCCAGCCGCTCGCTGACCACAAGCCAGCCGGCGCAGGCGCGCAACCTGTTCACAGCCCTGGCCAAGAATTTCAGCATCAGTAATTTGAACCAGACAAATGAGGACCTGGACAATAACCTGGATACTGCCCAGAAGAACCCGGCCGTAGCGGTTAACCTCTCGGTCAAGAAATACCTGCCGGTCAGCTATCGCAGCGCCTTCAATTTCACCGCGCCGCGCACGCCGAATGCCACCACCGACGACAGCTATCAATGCGCCGTGCGCGATGCAGGCAAGGTGCCGGGGTTCAAGCGCAGCCCCAACGCCATCAGTTGGGGCAAGGTCTTTGCTTACGCCCTGCGCCAGCCGCTGCTGGCGGCCCAATTGGGCATGCTCTACCAGACCACCGTAACGATCAACCCGGCGGATTACCCCCTGGGAGGCTGGCTGTACGTTGACCTGGCTGAGGGCAGCGATTACGCCGCCCAGGAGCAGGCCGATGATACCTTTATCAAGAAATATGCAGCGCGCATCCCGGCGCTCACCCAGCCTCGCCAGGTTTTTGCGCCACTGCTCTTCCCGGTGCTGTTCAAGGCCAAGGCCTCTGACCCCGACCCGGCGCCAGATGGAAATTACGACCAGGTCTTCATCGAGACAGCCGAATACGACGACGGCTTTGCCAAGATCGTGCACGCCCAGCAGCCGCCCAGCCAAAATTTGCTCTCCGAAGAGAATGACGGCGCCCACCCGTTGAGGGACGTCGGCGTGCGCCTGGGATGGGACGACGAGCAGATCCTGATCTGGTACATGCGCCAGA
The DNA here is from genome assembly GCA_002298885.1 of Anaerolineaceae bacterium UBA700. The sequence continues at coordinate 3,220 of DBMK01000064.1, read as the reverse complement.
TGTCCATCGACCCGACCGTGACCAACCCGGACAAGCGCCTGGATGCGCCTCTCGGCGTGTTCGGTTATGCCGTGGACGTGCGCGATGCGGCCAACGCCGCTAACCCGTGGGAATCGTCCAACGAGGTGAGCGCCAAACAGGACCTGGCGGTAGCCAACCCTCCCGGACAGCCGATTGTTTTTGCGCCCAGGGACAGCGCCCTGGAGCTGCCCTACCAGGTGTACCCGGCCCAGTTGGACGGCGACCAGAGCAAGAATTATTGGCTGCCGATGTACTTCGCCAATTGGAACGGCCACAACGTGGTGCTGCCGGACAACGATGCGGCCGAAATCTACCAGACCACCAATGCCAACGTCAAAGCTGACCCCGAAACGCTGATCCCCGTTTCCCAGCAGGACCCGGCCGACCCGGAGTATCCCAACAAGATGACCGGAACCGGAGCCAGTGGCCCGGCCCAAAACCAGATGAACAAGGTGTACGCCGCCGGACATCTCAATACCGTACTGCGCTACGGCGGAGAATACCAGTTCAGGATACGCCTGCAGGATATGAGCGGCGGCGGCCCGATGCTGAGCCCGACGGTCAAGCCGATCAACGACTCGCCGGCAGACGTGGCAAGGGTGCGCTTTGAACGCTACGTGGCGCCGAACCAGGTGCGCATTGCCAACCTGCCGGTCAATACCGACGCCGTTTCGACCCTCAATTCGCTATCCATCCAAAGGCCGCTGCTGGGATACCCGGCGGTGGTTTACACAGATAAATATGCCGACCCGATTACCCTCTTGAAGAACGCCTCGCAGGCGATGGTGGGTAAAGAGGCATTCGGCATTTCCGATCCGGACGTCAACCGGGTGCAGGTCACTGTCGAGGTACAGACACTGCGCATGGACAACCTGCTGAGCGCATCCGGAACGGAAAATTACGTGCTGCTATACACCACCTTCCGCTCCTTCCCGGCGGTTAACAATGAGGGCGATTACGACGCTACACTCAATTTGCCCATCATCTACCGCGATTGTCCCGTGTTGCACGTTGGAGCCGAGATGGACCTGAAGAACGACCTGAACCTGCCGGACGACATCGATAAGCTGGCCGAGATCTATGTGCCTTCGGCGCGCACCATCCGGTTGACGGTCCGGGCGGTGTGCGAGGATAAGGCGAGCAACACCGATTATTACGGCGAATTGAATGCGGATCAGAACCTGGACGTGCGATTTGGGCAGATTGTCCAGGTGCAGTGTCTCAGCCCCTCTCAGGACGAGACCGGGCTGTTCATCGGCGCCGCCGCAGCAGACGAGCTGCAGGGCATCTATTTGCAGCCCGACCCGCCCAGCGTGTTCAACGGGAACGTCATGACCTTGTTGATCGGCCAGCAGGCGGAGTTCGTCCCGGACATCGTCCAGCGGCTGGCGATCCAGCTCAAGGTGGTGAATAACGGGCTAACCCTGACCGCGCAAGCCGGCGAGCGCCTGCTTTTCGGCTGCTCGAACCGCATCCGGCACTCGCTGTCCCCGGAAGGCAGCTCGCTGACCTTCTCTACAAAGGGCGACCTGGTGAACCACTGGCTGTGCTGCATCGAGCTGGACCTGAACCGGGATTGGACCTGGGACGCCCTAGCCGACCGCAGCTTCGTGATCACGCGCAGCATGCGCTTCACCCACGATGACCCCGCCACTGAAACGTTTACCGAGGAGGTGGGGACGCTGGAAATCCGGCACACGGCTTCGTTCGAAGCGCTGCAGGACCCACAGCGCGATTACACCCGCATGATCTTCATCGACGCGGTGGAGCCCAAGAACCAGCTCATGCAGCCGCCGCCGAACAGCACCCAACCGCGCTTCCCGGACACGATCGAATTGAGCTATTCGATCGTGACGAACTTCAAGCCGGGCTATGCCGCCCAAAACGATGGCAAGAAATCGCTCACCACCAGCCTGCCGATCACCACGCCCCCGGCCCAGATCCCGCAGATCGCCTCAGCAGGGATCGCCCTTTCACCATACCAGCGTAATACAAAGTATTCCGCCACCCAGCCCCGCCAGCGCTACCTGTGGATCGAGTTTACCCAGCCAGCGCTGGACCCGGACGACGCCTATTTCGCCCGGGTGCTGGCCAATATGCCCGACCAGTTGCTCAGCAACAACGAGCCTGACCTGTTGATTGCGCCCCAGGAGCCGGCGCTGCCGATCGATCCCGAGTTGATCCGGGTCATTCCGCCCGGCGCCACCAACGACCTGGCGGGCCTCAACGCAATGCAGCCAATGCAGAAGGCCGCGGACTCCGACCGGCATTATCTGCTTCCCATTCCCCCCGGCTTGAATTCGAGTTCCGCCGAGATGTTCGGATTCTTTACTTACGAGTTCAGGGTGGGGCATTACCGCAACAAGGATACCCAGGAGATGGCCTGGTGCACCGCCCAGGGCAGGTTCGGCCGGCCGCTGCGCGCCACAGGCGTGCAGCACCCGGCGCCTGCGCTGACCTGCAGCGTCAACCGGGATACAGACATCCTGTACGTCTCGGCGCCTTATGCCGTGGCCGTGTTCAACGGCAAGAACGTGACGTCCGACCCGCCGCGCACCGAGCTGTGGGCCCTGCTGTACGCCCAGGTGAAACAGGCCGACAACCAGGATTTCCGCAACATTCTGCTGGACGACAAGCGCATGGACTGGCGGGTGCAGGTGGAGACTGACCGCCAGGTAAACTGGTTGCTGCGCTATGACGACCAACAGCGCCAGTTGCTGAAGAGCATCACCATCAAGACCTGGAAGGATGAGATAAGCTACGGCAAGTTCCAGCATGTGTTCAAACTGGTCGATTATTCCAGCATCGCCCGGGATGCCACCAGGTACGGCACCACGGCGTGGAGCAACGACGAGGTAGAACAACTGCTGGCGCTGTATGGGCTGCCGCCCGATTCGCCGCTCAGCGTGCTGGTGGTTGAAATTCTGCCGACGATCACCAATATCTTCGAGGCCGTGCCCGGCCTGGGCAATGCCGCCGTAAACGCCGGCCTGCGCAATAACGTCCAAATGGCCACGCTGCCTGAAGCCGGCGCGGCGCGGCAGCAGTTGGCGCAGTTGAACCTCAGCCGCGATTTCCAACCCGAGGGCGACCCGCTCAGCAATGAGCTGGGCCAGCACCGCATCCTGCGTACCTCGCCACTCACCGAAGTTCCGTTCGCCTGTTGAATTTGAGGTCATAATAAATCGAGGTCTGGTTG
>DBMK01000284.1 GCA_002298885.1 Anaerolineaceae bacterium UBA700 | reverse complement strand
GGCGGCTAAGCCGCCCAAAACTGCATAATCTAATAAATTGATTAGGGATATCCCGTCGGCGCGACCGTCGCCGGCGGCGGGTAGGCCGGTTTGGTGTTGGTTGGAGCAGTCGTCGGCGGCATGGGCGTGTTCGTCGGCCTGTGGGTGGGGGNNTGTCGGCGGGTTCGGTTTTGTCGCCGTCGGCGTCGCGGTGGTCCCGGCGGTTGGGTTCACATTCTTGGTGCGCGTGGGGGTAAGAGTCCGGGCCGGAATCTTGGTCGGCGTAATCGTCCCTGGTCGCTGGGTGGCAGTAAAGGAGGACCTCAGTGTTGGCGTTGGCGTAAACGTATCCATTACCGTCAGCGTGAAGGTGAGTGTCGGTGAAGGCGCCTGCGTGCCGGTGGGGACGGGAGTGCGCGTGGCAGGCGGCAAGGCTGTGGCTGCCGGTTTGTTGGTGGGGCTCGCCGCGGCAGTCGGATTTGCGCCTGCGAATCTGGGCGTAATCGTCGGCACCGCCGTCTCCAAAGATCCGGCGATGGCCGTGACGGTTGCTTCTACGCCGGCCGCGCTGGTGGCCTGGTCGCGCAGCGCCTCCTCCACCACCCCGAAATCCAGGGCCGGCACCACGAAGGACAATTTATCCATCCCGTAATTGGCGCGCAGCGGTGAATGCAGCGCCACGGGCTGCACCGCATTTAACCCGGCAAAAATGCTGCCGGTGAGGAACAGCAGCAGGGCGATCAGCCCGATGCCGAGGGCGCAAATTACAAACAGCGAGACCATCCACAGCCGGTTGTTGCGAGCTGAAGCACGGTTCACAACATAACCTCCGGCACCCGGTTCTCCGCCGGCGCCAGCCGGTAGACTTTGATCTGGTCGGATTTGCCCTTGACGGCGAAGGAGCCTGCCGGGTAAAGCTGGAAATCGCTGCCGAACTCGCCCAGCGCCATGGCGCTGGACTGGCCGATCAAGATCCCGCTCGTGGAGTACACCTGGCGGGTGAGTGATTCGAGGCGCTGGGCAGTATTGACCGTGTCCCCAATGATCGTGTAATGCAGGCGGTCGTTCGAGCCCAGGCCGCCGGCAATGACCACGCCGGTATTGATGCCGATGCCGGTGATGAGCGCCGGCTCTTCCCGCGCCAGGCGTTGGGTGTTAAGTTCGTCGACTGCCTGGAGAATCTCCAGCGCCGCCTTGCAGGCGCTGTACGCGCCCTGCTTGGGGGTAAGGCGCTTGGGCAGGATGCCGAAGAACGCCAGCATGGCATCTCCATCGAATTTATTGACCACGCCTCCATGGGCGGTGATGATCGGAACCAGGCGGCCAAAGTATTCGTTCAACCAGGTAAGAACGGTGGCCGGATCGGCCCGCTCGGAAATGCCGGTGAAGCCGCGGATATCGGTCATCAGAATGGTCGCCACCGACTGCTGCCCCGCCAGGCGCAGGTTGCCGGTCTCAAACGTCTGGCGGAGCTGCTCGCGCACCTCCGGCGAAACCGTGCGGCCCAGCAGGTCGCGGTACACCGAGCCCTCCTGCAGGCCGGCGACCATGTAGTTGAACGAATGGGAGAGGACTGCCACCTCGTCGTTACCCTGCGAATCGACCTTCACCTCCAGGTTGCCCTGCGCCACCTGGCTCGAAGCCGTGGCCAGGCGCACCAGGGGACGCGTGATGCGGTTGGCGATGAACAGGCCCACCCCTACTACCAGCAGGATCGCTGCCGCCACCAGGATAAAGATCTCCACCTGGGTGGCGTTGCTGGTGCGCATTAGAAAGGTTTGGGTGAGCGCCGTGCCCACCACGCCCAGGGTCACGTTGCCGCGCGCCTCCCACGGGCCGAGGATTTCAGCGTAATCGATCTGGTTGACGTTCAGGTTGCGGCTCAGGCTGGAAACGTCCTGGGCGCCCAGGATGCCGCTGGCTTGCTCGGAAGTCAGCGGGAATGATGCCTTTTCGTTAAATATAGAAGACGCCAGCGGCTGCCCGGATGGATCGTAAAATGTGGTCTCAGAGGCCGTGTCCTGGCTGGCCTGGCGCACCATGCTGCGCACCGTCTTGCCAACCAGAACCACGCCCACCAGCTTGCCGTCGCTGGCGTAAACCGGCCCGCTGACGTAGAACAGGTCCGCCCAGGGCGCCTTGACCAACCCGGCGTACTTGTCGCCAACCTTGTCCGGTCCAAGCAGCAGCGTCTGGCGCACGAAGCCCATGTCGCGGAAGAAGGCGTCCCCGCGCGAGAAATCGTATTCTCCCGCCGCCGCGCCTGCCTTGAGGTGCATCGAGAACAGGCTGATGGCCTGGGTATCCAGGACGTCCACGGCCTCCTCGCCGGCGTTCACTGCCGCCGGAAACACCAGGCTGCGCAGTGCTTCCGCGTCCTGCTTCTGGATGGCATCCGCCATCCCCTGGGTGTTGGCCACCAGGCGCAGGGTGCCCAGCAGGCGGTCCTCCTCGCGCACCATCCAATCGGCCGTCTGGCGGCCGGTCTCGATCAACTGGTTCAAATAACGATCTTGCACCGATTCGAGCACGATCTGGCTGACGATGTAGGCGCTGGCCAACGCAAAGAGCAGCGCCAGCAGCAGGTACGGCAGGGTAATTTTGATGCGTACCGGCATCTTGACCCGCGGAAGCTGGCGCGCCGCTTCGGCGCGCTTGTTCTCGGCAGTCGGCTCGAACACCCGCTGCAGCGCATTCTCGATCCACATGCGCGTGAAAGGCTGGCGCAGGAAGATGTTGACCCCATTTTCAGCCGCCAGGATTTCGCGCTGCAAATCCGGGTACTTGTTGGTCAGGATAATTTTTAGATCCGGGTACCGCTGGTGAGCCTGCTTGAGGAAGACCAGCCAATCGCCGCCCGGAAAATGGATGTCCAGGAGCATCAAATTGGGGTTGCGCTGCTGGATGACCTCCTCAACCTGCTCCAGGTCGGAGACTTCCCAAACCTCATCCTCTCGCTCGCGAAAAAATTTGCCCAACACCTGCATTGATTGAGGGTCACTCTGAATTAATAAGACGCGCAAACCCATTGAATAATGATTCCTTTCTTGGCAAAATTATTGTACATTTCTTGGTTGTTATCTGCGTTAACAGTTCGGTAAGGGAGGTTTGCTTTATTAAAATTTAATTTCTTGTTTTGACCGGAAAAACGGGACGCACCTCGAAGAGGGTGCG
>DBMK01000278.1 GCA_002298885.1 Anaerolineaceae bacterium UBA700 | reverse complement strand
ACTAAAGTCGTCACTACGATTCATTAATGGTTATTCTCAGGTTTTGGCAAGTATTTGTTTTCAAGAAAATCGGCAATCCCCACGACGTCGTTCAAGTCGAAGCGCGGCGTTCCGGCTTCGATCTCAAAATCGGCGGCAATGGCAATGCGGTTGATTACGCTTTCGATCAACTCCGTTTGGTTGGCGCGGCGCAGGACCTCGATGGCTGGCTTTCCGGACCCCTTATAACCCTCAACCAGGATGATATCCACCCCGTGGATGCCTTCGGTTATTTCGTCCAGGCTGAGCTCACGCTCCAGGCTGCGATAGGAAGCGATCCGGTCGGGGGCGGCGATGATCACCAGGTCGCTGCCGGCGCGGGCAAAGCGCCAGCTATCCTTGCCGGGGACGTCGATTTCAAAGCCACGCTTGGTGTGGTGCTTGATCGTCGCCACGCAATAAGAACGGTGTTTCAGCTCAGCCACCAGTTTTTCAAGCAGAGTGGTCTTTCCCGAGCCGGATTTGCCGATAATCGTGATGATAGGAATCATGGAACTACGAACTATTTTACCGTCCAAAGTGGATTTATCCAGTACTTTTTAAGGTGACGTTATAACCAGGCTAACGCAGAAATTCCTCTAAAACTGGAGCCAGCACAGCCGGAACGATATCGTGCCCCTGGCCCTCCAGCGAACGATAACTACCCGCCGGAAGGGCCTCAGCCAGGGATTGGGCGGCGTGGCGCATCACCTCGGGACTTGTTGTGCCGTCGATGACCAAGGCGGGCACCTGGATGGACGCCAACATGCCCTCCGGCAGCGCGGCCAGGATCATCGATTCGTAGACCAGGGTGTGGGCCATTTTTTCAAGCGCTGGCCGGAAAGGCGCATTGCGCATCTGGGCGACGTACGCGGGCGGAATGCCCACGGCTTCAATCTGAAAGAGCTCGACTGCATCGCCGCGACGGCCCGCAGCAACGAATTTGGCCAGCCGGGGAGCGAGAGTACCGACCTTACCGCCTGCCGGCGGAGGTTCGTAGAGCGCCAGCTTTGAAATGGCAAGGCCATGGGCCGCAGCACGCAAAGAAAGCGTCGCGCCGGACGAATAGCCGAATACGCAAGCCGATCCGCCGGCGGCGGCAATTAGGGCTTCGAGGTCTTCGATTTCGCGCTCGATGGCGTACGGCGCTGTATCTCCGCTGTCGCCTCGCCCGCGCCGGTCATAATTGATCACGGTGAAATGCGCTTCAAGGGATTGGGCAAGCGGCGCACCTGCCGACCGGTCGTTAAATGCGCCAACAACCAGGATAACTACTGGTCCTTTCCCTGCCTGCTCAAAGGCAATTCGGGTTCCATCTTTCGAAGAGACCGTTCTCATCTCGCACTCCTCTGAAAAATATGACTAATTTTATCACCTTATTGCCGCTTGAAATCATTATGATTCGAGCTATTATTATAAATAAGATAAACTAAGGTATAATAATTGCGTTTGGTAACCAATCGGTGAGTCTTGTAATGACCTATTCAGCTAAGAAAAAGGAAAGAGGGAAAAATGGCTAAACATTTTTATGGTTACATCCCTGACAAGCAGGACGAACGCGATTTCGCTTATCAGGCAGTCCGACCGCCCACAGCGCCGCTTCCAGCAGCCGTCGATCTACGCCACCTGTGCAGTCCGGTGCGCGACCAGGGCCAGCTTGGTTCCTGCACGGGATTTGCAATTGCTGTGGGCTTGCGCGAGTTCCTCCAAATAAAACTCGGCGCGACGCTCGTGCCCATGGCCCCATTGTTCGTTTATTATGAAGAGCGCGTCCTCGAACACGACGTCAACCAGGATGCCGGGGCTCAACCGCGGGATGGCTTGAAGGTGCTGGCCAAGATAGGCTGCGCTCCGGAGGCGGACGACCCCTACGATATCACAAAATTTACGCAGAGTCCCTCGGCCAAAGCTGTTTCGGATGCGGCTCATTACAAGATTGCTGCCTACCACCGGCTGAAAACACTGAACGATATTCAAAGCTGCCTGGCCGGAGGCAATGGGGTGGTGTTAGGTTTCAAGGTATACGAGAGTTTTGAATCGAATGCGGTGGCGCAGACCGGAAAAATGCCTATGCCAGGTCCCAACGAGCAGGTTATGGGCGGACATGCTGTGTTTGCCTGCGGCTACCAGACAGACCCGACCACCGCCGGGGGAGGGTATTTGATCGTCAAGAACAGTTGGAGCGCGAGCTGGGGCGATAAGGGCTATTTCTACATGCCTTTCGCCTACGTAACCCCATCGCTCGTATCGGACGCCTGGACCGGCGTCGTATAACGCATTTCATCCGAAATTAAAACAAACTGGGGCCGTCTGAATCTTCCAAACGGCCCCATTTTATTTTTTTTACTACTCGGAATGAGAAGGTTGCGCCTCTTGCAGGATCGATTTAATCTCTCTCGAAGCGTCGTCGACCGGGATTCCGGCGGAAAGGGCCCATTCCTTGGTCAGGACGTCGGAAACTTTACGCAATGTGGTGGAATCATATTCGTTCAAGCGATTGTTCAAGCCGTGCGCCGTCAGGTCGCGCACAATTTCGCACCAGACCTTGAAGCTCGGGTTCTTCAAGCGGTCTTTATATTCTGAAAATCGCTTGTAGCGGTCATCACTCAACTGACTGGGGGAACTGGTTAGAACCTGGCGATAGCTGTCCAGCTCGGAACGCGGGGTAAGCGGCCGCAGCCTGGCTTCTCCGGCATCGTTTACTTGGACCCAGATGACCCCATTTTCGATTTCGATTTTGTAATACGGATGAGTCTGGGACTCTTGATACTGCATTTCTTCAATCCCCACGACTTTCCCTATTCCGTAGGTCGGATGGACGATAGTGTCACCAACTTTGAACTGCAAGGCTGCCTCCTCTCTTCTGAAGCAGATCCCTTTGCCGTGGGGATTGAAGAGTTATTTACTCAAATGATTTAATAAGATCAGTACTGTCTGGGACCACCGGTGCGCCTGTTGCCGCGATGGCCGCCTGCGCCGCCCCCGCGATCACCATACCCGCCGCCGCCGCCGTATCCGCCACCGCCGCGCTCTTCCTTCGGCCGGGCAGGATTGACTTTTAGAGGGCGGTTGGCCATGTTGAAGTTATTAAACATGCTGATCGCTTTTTGGGCTTCGGCCTGTGTATCCATTTCAACGAAGGCAAAACCTTTCGACATACCCGAATCGCGATCTTTGATGACCGCCACAGAAACCACCGTACCCGCCTGGGCGAACAACGTGCGCAGGTCATCTTCGCTGACTGAATATGCCAGATTGCCCACATAAAGTTTTGCACTCATTTCCTTCTTCTCCTTTGATTGAGTGATCGTGCATAAAAAAAAACCGACAAAACCTAAAAGGGTCTGTCGGCTAAGACACCTTCTCAAATCCGTTTTAAGGCATATACATTATATCACACACGTTGGGTTCTCAGTTTCTTTAAATTCCCAAAGAATTCGTTCAGCAGAAAAGCCATAACAATCAGTGCCCCACCGATCAGCAGGTTGGTAATGTTGGCCGTTTCACCGAATACCAGCAGCGAAACAGCGACCGCCAGGGGGATTTTCAAGTTGTTCAGGATGGCCAGAGCGCCGTTATTAACCTTGCGCGCCCCGTAATTCCAGAGGAAGAATCCCAGGCCGGAGGCGATCACGCCCAGGTAAAGCAGCGAAAGGACCTGTGTGCTCCCCAGCTTGAGCGAGGACCAACCGCCGAAGACCGTGGTCGAGAAGGCAGTGAGCATGACAGCACCGAGGTAAGGCAGCGCAAACACCTGGCGGTCGCGGAGTTGCGGAGAGCGCGCCATGACCTTTTTGTAATAAACCTGGCCGAAGGCAAAACTCAAGTTGGAGACCTGGACGATCAAAAACCCGAGAAAGATGTCGTTTTGGACTGCGCCGGTGAGCTTAATCACCGCCGTGCCGGCAATTGCCAGCAGGGTGGTGATTCCCTGCAACTTTAAAAAACGGCGTTGGAATAAATTATCCACCAGCGTAACGTACAAGGGGGTTAAGATTGTAAAGAGGGCTACTTCGTAAGCCTTGAGGTAATGGAACGAAAGGTTATAAGTAATGTACATGAGCCCATATTGGATCGCGCCCACCAGCATCAATTGGAGCGACACTTTACGGACTACGTTCTTCAGGCGTACGAACGGCAGGAAAACGAGCAAAGAAATAAAAAGGCGGGCGAACGCCACGAAGTTTGGGTCTACGGATACGAGATTGTCTTTGATGAGGCCAAATGAAAAGGCCCAGATAAGAGATACGACCAGGAGCTCTACCATTATTGTTACCTTTCAGGATATGATTTCGACGGTGCCCGCGGCTGCATCAATCTGCAAACGCATGCCGGTTTTGACCTGGTTGATGGCGAGTTTGTCGAGACAGGGGATCTCGGAAATAATACAGCCGACTGCCGTGATGGTCTCACATTCGGCATTGAGGATGGCGGCAGGAGCCATCCCGTTTTTCTTCAAGCGATACAGCGTGTAAGAACCAACAGTGGAACCTTTGCCGGTGGGAAAGACGAGTATCTTGCCGGCAATCGAAAGGCCGAACAGTTCGTGGCCCTTCTCGACGACGCAGCCCGTATCGGGGTCGACGCCGCCGAAGAACGAGATGCCCTGCGACGTGCACAGCGCATCTCCTGCGGCGCGGCCGGGATGGATGGAACGCCCGTTGAGGATCATTTCAACGCCTCCTCGACCACCTGGTCGAACGGTAATAGGGCGGCGTCCCATTTATGTTTCGCAGCGGCGTAAAAACAGGCTTTAGCGCTGTCGGTAGCCACGGAGGTAAAGCGCTGCCCTATGGGGGCGACCACGCAACAGGTGTCTGCGGCTACTTTTGCACCGGCTTCTTCGATGATACGCAGATAGCCCATGCGCTCGGCGATGGCACGCGTTGGCCGAGCGGTGGTAATCCAGAACTCGCGCTTCACTTTGCGCCCCTGCAGCAGGCGGGCGACGCGCTCGATCTCGTGGATCGAGAGGTGAGGGCAGCCGAGGGTGACGAAGTCGTAGGAGGCCTGCAAGCCGTCGGTTTGCGATCCGGGGGATCGGACGGAAACGGATTGGATGGCCGAATCGATGTCCTGGCGGGTGAGCGTGATGCCGGTGGATGGCGGGGCGAACAGACCTGCTTCCGGAGTGATCCCCTGGATATGGAATAAGGCTGCGCCGCCATAGGTGGCCATGCTGGCGCAAAGCGATTTCAGCTCTTCAAGGCTGGCGGCGGGAATGCCCTGGATGAAGGGGATGGGCTTCACCCCGGCGCGCTCGATGGCCCGGCCGATTGCAATTCCCAGGGCGCCGAATTCATGGCTGCCGGAAATGCCGGCTTGCAAGTCGACGGTGAGGGTTGGGCGGCGGTTCTCTTCCAGGTGGTAACCATATTCCGGTGTCAGGCCGGTGAGGGCCGAGGCCAGTGCGCTGGGGCCGCCCTCGCGGTTGGTGCGGGCGCCCAGGACCGAATTGGCGAAACATACGGCGCTGCTCTCCGCCCAGGCGACGTGCTCGCCAAAGTGGGGCAGGTTGCCCACCAGGTAGGGCGTGCAGGTACAGGTGGGCAAAATGCCCATGCGGGTAAAGGCCTCGATCACCTGCTGTTGGCGGGCTGCAAATTCCGGCTCGATCCCCAGGCCTTGCCAGGCGTCGATGTCCATTCCGGCGGGGTTGAGCGTGGTCAACACCTGGGCATGCGCTCCACCGGCGGCCATCTCGGCCAGGAATTCCAATCCCGCCTCCCCCAGGTTGTCGTAACTCACCCCGGCAACCTGCACCGAGGCGACGGGGATCATCTGCCTGGCGTTATAAATTTTGCCGAGGGCAACGAGGATCTGCATCGACTTGCGCATGGCGGGAGAAGAAGAGGTGAGAAGAGACTGTTGGAGGGGAGAAAGAAACATTGAATAATTTCAGAATATTGATTTTAGATTTTAGATTGTTTAGAAATATTTTCGATTTTCAAATTTCGATTTTCGATTTCGGTTGATTTGCTTTCTTCCGGTAAAGGGCGGTCGGGGTGTGGGGCCTTTTTATATTGTGATTTATTCGTGTTCATTATTATTTCAAATTCGTGTAATTAGTGGATCGATTTAATAAAATTTTGTAAGTCGATATCGGGAAAGGGGGCTTTATCGAAAGATTTGCCGGTGGTATGGAGGGGTTTGGTCAGGTCGAAACCGAGGCGAGTGGTGGCATAGGTGGCTGGGTCGGCGGAGGGATCCAGGCTGGAACCAGGCTTGCGTTCCATTACAACCAGGTCGCGATCGCCCTGGAAGCGGGTCGCCATTGCCCATTCCACGCTGAGCGGATCGTAGATATCGACGTCGCCATCTACGACGAAAACGTGCTTGCAGGAATGATGGCCCTCGAATGCCGCCAGGATGGCTTTCTTGCCATCGTCTTCAGATTGTTTGTCGATCTGAACGATGGCGTGCAGCCAGGAAGCGCCGCCCGGGTTGACGTTTACGTCCAGGCAGCGCACCACCCGGTTGACATGCTTGAAGATAGTTGGCTCGCGCGGCATGCCCATGAGCAGCTTGTGTTCGAGGGCTCCCGGCAGCAGGGCGTGCCAGATGGCGTCCTTGCGATGGGTGAGCGCTTTGAGCACAAAGACCGGCTGCTGGCGTACAGTATCGTAGGTCTCAGTGAGGTCTACAAACGGCCCCTCGGCATGTAGGCGGTCCAAATAAACTGTTCCTTCCAGGACGAATTCCGTTTCGGCGGGCACGTACACATCGACGGTCCTGGCTTTTACGACGTGAAGGGACTCGAGGGCGTTGGCAATCTCGAGCTCGTCGACGCCCATCTCGACCGAGGTGGCCGCGGCAGCCAGCACGGCAGGGGAATTGCCAACACAGATGGCCACGTCAAGCTGCTTGCGGTCATTCAGGAAGGCATCAAAGTGGCGCGAGCGCACCACGCGCACGGCCATCTCGGTGTTGGAAAGCTGCATGCAGCGATGGAAATCGGCATTTTGACCGTATCGGGGGTGGGCGGCAATGAAGACACCGGAACTGATGTAATTCCCGCCGTCCCGTTCGCAGTGGCGCAGGATGGGCAGGCAGTCCAGGTCCGGTTCCGGCTCGACAACTTCCTGGCAGGGGGCGTCCCTGATGATCTCGCACGGGCGGTGATTCTCTATGGCCTCGGCCAGGGTGGGGATGATCTGCGAAACGGGGATGCCGAAATAGTCGGCAAAGGCAGCCTTGGTGCCGATCAGGTTTCCAACGACCCGGAATGCGGATTCTTTGACGGTTTCGAAGAGGACCGGTTGGGGTTCCAGTTTCTTGAGCACACCTGCGATTTCGTAGGTTTTGGAGATCGGCTCTGCGATTCGCAACAGGTGGTTTTGAGCTTCAAGGGTTTGGAGGTAGCTTCGGAACGACATAATTTATGGCTCTTAAATTGAGTGAAGCAATCAATACATAATCTGCGGCTGCCCTTTTAAGGTTAGCAGATAAAATATATCATGGAGCCCCGAGGGGATCTCAGTATCGTTAATCATCAATGAATCCCGATTTGACGGAAAAAATAATATTACAACTACTATTCATAACATCCGATAAAGACCACCGGTCTTCAATCCCGTGATTCAAAAGGCCGCTCGGCGTTCGGCGGCGGATCTTAGCGATCCGTAGGGGCACAGGGGATCATTCAGGATGTGAGCTCTGGAAACTACCCTCGTGCCCCTACCAATGGTTGACCAGTAGAATGGAAAGGGTAAAAAATGAGATTGGTTTTTTGGCAAGGGCGAGAGATGGAGTTAAAATATTTGAACCAAACAATTAAAAACAGGTTTATCTATGAATGAATTTTCTGATCTGGAGGCGATTTTTCGAGCGGGGCTGGCAAGAGTGGACCCGTATGCTATGCTCAAGGACTGTGTGCTCGTGGAGGGCGGCGGCCTGACGGCGCACACGGAAACAGAAGAGGAATGGATTGACCTGGCGCAAATCGAGCGGATTTACGTGCTGGGGGTCGGCAAGGCGGCGGCGCCGATGGCCCGGGCGATGGAAGAAATCCTGGCAGAGAGCCTGACAGGCGGAATCATCGCGACAAAATATGGTTATGCTGAAACGCTGCGTAGGATCCACATTATCGAGGCCGGCCACCCGGTGCCGGACGAGAACAGCCTGCGCGCCGGGCAGGAAATGCTGGAGCTAGGGCGTAGTTTTAACGAAAAGACCCTGGCGATCGTTCTGGTCTCGGGAGGTGGGTCAGCGTTGTGCGAGGTTTTACCTGCCTTTGAAGTCGAAAACCGCCAAGTGCAAATCACTTTGGAAGATCTGCGCCGGACGACCGAGGCGCTGCTAGCATGCGGGGCGACGATCAATGAAATCAACTGCATCCGTAAACACCTGTCGCTCCTGAAGGGCGGGCAGTTCCTGCGCGCTATCCAGCCGGCGCGCTCGCTGACCTTGATCCTTTCGGACGTCGTGGGCGACCGCCTGGACACGATTGCCTCCGGATTGACCGCCCCCGACCAGACCACGTTCCGCGCAGCGCAGGAAATCGCAGAGCGCTACGGCATCCGCAGCCAACTGCCCCAGGCCGTGCTGGATTATTTCGAACTGGGGCTTGCGGGCAAGGTCCCCGAGACACCCAAGGCAGGCGACCCAGTCTTTGCCTCGTCCCGCAACCTGCTCATCGGGACGAACGTGCGCGCCCTGGGAGCAGCGGCGGAGAAAGCGCGCCGCCTGGGTTACCATACGGCAGTCCTAAGCTCTCAATTGGTGGGCGAGGCGCGCGAGGCGGCGAAGTTCTTGCTTGGCATCGCCAGAGACGTCCGCAAACAGGATTTGTTAGTGCGTAAACCAGCCTGCATTATCGCCGGGGGAGAGACAACGGTCACCTTGCACGGGAATGGTCTGGGCGGCCGGAACCAGGAAATGGCCTTGTCGTTTTTATATGAAATGGAAAAAGACCCCGCCCAATGCGCCGGAATCACCTTCCTGGCGGCATCCACCGATGGCAGCGATGGACCGACCGATGCAGCCGGCGCATTTGCGTCACTGGGGCTGCTGGAAGCTGCGAGAATGATAGGGCTGGAAATTGGAAAATACCTGGCGAACAACGACTCGTACAATTTGTTCAAGCAAATCGACGGTTTATTGAAGACCGGGCCAACTCGGACCAACGTTTGCGATATACAAATCCTGATTATTCGTTAAAATAAATACGAATGAAGGCGTTATACCTATTGGAGGGAAGTATGATCCGAGACCTAATCGAAAAAAGCCGCAGCACCCGCAGGTTTTACGAAGACCAGAAGGTCGAGCTGGATACGCTCAAACAACTGGTCGACCTGGCAAGGGTGTCCTCGTCGGCGCGCAACGCACAACCATTGAAATACATTCTTTCCAACGAACCCGAAAAAAATGCAAAGATATTTGCCACACTTGCATGGGCGGGATATCTGAAAGATTGGGGCGGGCCCAAAATCGGCGAGCGGCCGGCGGCCTATATTATCGTGCTGGGAGATAAATCGATCAGCCTGACCTACGGGATCGATCCGGGGATCGCGGCGCAGTCCATCGTGCTGGGGGCCAACGAGGCTGGGCTGGGAGCCTGCATGCTGACCTCCATCCAGAAGCCAACCCTGGTCCAATCACTTAATATTTCGGACCAGTTTGAAGTGCTGCTGGTGATTGCCCTGGGCAAGCCGCGGGAAAAGGTGGTCATCGAGCCAGTCGGGCAGGACGGCGATATCAAGTACTGGCGCGACGCCGATGGCGTGCACCACGTGCCCAAGCGGGCTATCGAAGACATTATTATCGGATAGATGTTATAAGAAAATGGCCGGCCACGTCGAAGCCGGCTATTTTTTTTTATTTATGGGTTGATATATTTCAACCCGGTCCCGGTATTCAAGAGCAAAACCTGTTGGTCGGGTTGGATCCAACCGCTGTTCTTGAGGCCGATCAACCCGGCCAACGTTGCGGCGCCTTCCGGAGCGGCAAAAATCCCTTCCCGGCGCGCCAGCAGGGATTGGGCAGAGCGGATTTCATCCTCGCTTACTGCTACGGCTGTCCCCTGGCTGTCACGCAGGACCTGTAGAATCAAACGGTCGGCGAAGGGTTTCGGGACGCGCAAGCCGGAGGCGGCAGTGTGCGCGCCGGGCCAAAATTCGCACGTATCGGCGCCGGAGGCAAAGGCCTTGACCACCGGGGCGCAGCCCACGGCCTGCACTGCAACCATACGCGGCCGGCTGGAGGTGTCCAACCAGCCCAGGTCGGCCAGCTCCTGGAAGGCCTTCCAGATTCCGACCAGACCGGTGCCGCCGCCGGTGGGGTAGAGGATCACGTCCGGCAGCCGCCACTCGAAATGCTCGGCGATCTCGAAGCCCATGACCTTTTTCCCTTCCAGGCGATAGGGCTCCTTAAAGGTGGATACGTCGAACCATCCTTCGGCCTGGGATTTCTGCGCAGCCAGGCGGCCGGCGTCGCTGATCAACCCATCGACCAGCTCGACCTGGGCGCCGGTGATCCGGCATTCTTCGATGTTGGCCTGGGGAGTATCGCGGGGCATGAAGACGCAGGCCTGCATCCCGGCCCGGCTGGCGTAGGCTGCCAGGGCGCCTCCGGCATTGCCAGCGGTGGGGATGATCACTTTTTCAATCCCAAGTTCCCGGGCTTTTGATATGGCTGCCGCAAGACCGCGCGCTTTGAAGCTGCCGGTTGGATTCAGCCCTTCATCTTTAAGGTACAAACTTTGCATAGAGAGCGCGTCGGCCAGGCGCGGCACTGGCAGTATGGGCGAATCGCCTTCGCCAAGGGTAACGATGGACTCGGGCCGGCCGACAGGCAGCAACTCGTGCCAGCGCCACATTCCCCGCGGGCGGACTCGGATTGAGTCGCGCAGGGCTGTGTCTAGGCCATTCCCAAGGTCATAGACCGAGACGAGCGGCGCATTGCAGTCCTTGCAGTAGGTTTGAAGGAGTGAAGGATCGAATTTCTTATGGCAAAACGAGCATTCCAGATGGCTAAGGAGGGAGAAATTGGTTTGGATCATAAATTGAATTATACTGTTAGCAACACCAAGACCGTATGGTTCTTTCAGACTCTGGCAAATGCGAGGATGGCATGGACAGATACCGAATTAAAGAGGGACAAAAAGTATCTTTGAAGGATTTCGATCCTGACGACCGCAGCGGCTGGGACCGCGATAAGGACAGCGCCCTGGCAAAAATGGCTGAGCTGCGCATGGAGCTGGACGAGCTGCAGGAGATTCTGTACGCCGAGAACAAGCACAAATTCCTCATTGTGCTGCAGGCCATGGATACAGCCGGCAAAGACGGCACCATCCGCAGCGTGTTCGAGGGGACGAATCCGCAAGGGGTAAAGGTTTCCAGCTTCAAGGTCCCCTCGGTTTACGAGGCAGCGCACGATTACTTGTGGCGTATCCACTCCCAGGTGCCTGCAAAGGGGGAAGTGGTGGTCTTCAATCGCTCTCACTACGAAGACCTGCTGGTGGTGCGCGTGCACAATTTTGTCCCCGAAGCAGTTTGGAAGAAGCGATTCGACCAGATCAACGCCTTCGAGCGCATGCTGGTGGATGAAGGCACGACCATTATCAAATTCTTCCTGCACATAGACTTGAAGACTCAAAAAGAACGGCTGCAGGAAAGGCTGGACGATCCCAAAAAGCAGTGGAAATTAAGCGCTTCCGACCTGCCCGAACGCAAGCTCTGGCCGGAGTACATGCGCGCCTATGAGGACGTGCTCGAAAAAACCAGCACAGATTACGCTCCGTGGTACGTAGTCCCCGCGAACCATAACTGGTACCGCAACCTGGTGGTCGCCAGTGTGATCGTCAAAGCGCTGAAGGATTTGAACCCGCAGTTCCCCAAACCGACAGAGGATTTGCAGAAATACCAGGCACAGTTGGACGCGGAGTAAATTCTGCAGGCTGGTTTTTGACCTAACCCCCCAGCCCTTGAGTTTGGCCTTTTTCGAAGAGGCCTCAGAAAAAGCCCCCTCTCCACCCCGTGGATCGCGGAGCACGCCTGTGGCGGAGGGGGTTGGGGGTGAGGTCGATGCCGGAATTTTAGAAAGGCCAAACTCCAGGGGCATTTTAATTTCTTTGGAGTTTTTGGCGGATGAATCCACCAAAAACTCCAAAAAATAAACCTGCCCCTCGGGGGTGTGGTGAATTTGTAGAAATTTCAAGCCAACAGTGTTTTCGCCTGGATAATTTGCTGCTTGACTGATTCCAGGCTGGTGCCGCCGGGGGTAGCGCGTTGGGCGATGGAGCGGTTGGCATCGAAGACCTGGAACACGTCTTCTGCAAAGGCGGGGTCGACCGCCTGGTATTCCGCATAGGGGACTTTATCAATGGTTGTTCCAAGCTCCTGGGCGCGTCGCACGAGCAGGCCGATGCGCTGGTGGGCCTGGCGGAAGGGGACCCCCTTTTTGACCAGGTAATCGGCCAGGTCGGTCGCCAGCAGCGCCGGGTCGAGAGCGGCCTGCATGCGTTCCGGGTGGACCACCAGCGTGCGGATGCATCCGCTGACCACCGGCAGCAGCAGGTCCAGGGTATCGGCGGCCTCGAAGGCGGGCGGCTTATCTTCCTGCAAATCCTTGTCGTAAGCTGACGGCAGGCCTTTCAGCACGGCCAGGAATCCGGTCAGGCGGCCCAGCAGCGTGCCGGCCTTGGCGCGGGCCAGTTCGAGTGGATCGGGATTCTTCTTTTGGGGCATCAGGCTGGACCCGGTCGAATAGGTATCTGACAGTTCGATGAAATCGAACTCGGCCGTGGAATACAGGATGAGCGCTTCGGCCAGGCGCGACAGGTGGACACCGATCAACGCGGCGTCGAAGAGGAACTCGGCGGCGAAGTCGCGGTCCGAGACCGAGTACAGGCTGTTGGGTGAGACTTGCTCGAACCCGAGCTGGTCCGCCAGGAAGCGGCAGTCGACCGGGTATGGCGTGCCAGCCAGGGCGGCCGAGCCGAGGGGGAGGATGCCGGTGCGCTGGCGCAGGTCCGCCAGGCGCTGGCGGTCGGCAGCCAGGGGCCAGAAATGGGAGAGCCACCAGTGGGAGAGGAGGAACGGCTGGGCGCGCTGGAAATGCGTATAGCCAGGGAGGATCTGGCCGAGATCGGATTCGGCGCGGGCGACGAGAGTCTTCTGCAGCTCGAGCAAGCCGCGGCTAGCCGCATCGATGGCATCCAGCGTCCACAGGCGGAAATCCGTGGCAACCTGGTCGTTGCGGGAGCGCCCGGTGTGCAGCTTGCCGGCGACCGGCCCAATCAGCTCGGTCAGGCGGCGTTCGACGGCGGTGTGCACATCCTCGTCAGAAGGCTGGAAGGTGAAGCTCTCGGCCTGGACTTCTTGCAGCACCAGCCCCAGCCCGCGCACGATCTCGGCTGCCTCAGTGCTGGTGAGCACACCCGCCTTCGCCAATCCATTGGCCCAGGCGATGGAGCCGCGGATATCGTAAGGCGCCAGTCGCCAGTCGAACGCCAGCGATGCGTTGAACTGGAACGCAAGCTTATCGGGTTCCTGTGAGAAACGCCCACCCCAAAGTTTCATGGGTACTCCTTTAAAATACTATCCACGAATTACACTAATGTAGACGAATGGACACGAATTAAAGGACAAATTTTTTTAAGGATCCGCGAATTACACGAATTTCACGATTGAGCACGAATCAATTGATTTTAAACTATTCGTGCTCATTCGTCCTAATTCGTGTAATTCGCGGTTTCTTTTTAAATATATTTGTGTCCATTCGCCCCAATTCGTGAAATTCGTGGTTTCTTTTTCTAGTCCCGTTTGAATTTGGAGTAGTCCGGAGCGGAGTAGTAGATGCGGGTGCCGGTGGTGATTTCGCGCATGGCCTGAACCTTGAACGCCAGGCCGAAGAGGGTGATGAAGCCCTCGGCGTCGCTCTGGTCGTAGACGCTGTCCTTGCCGAAGGTGGCGAAATCCTCGCGGTACAGGCTGTAATCGCTCTGGCGCCCCACCGGGATAACGTTGCCTTTGTACAGCTTGATGCGCACCTTGCCGCTGACGTGGGCCTGAGTCTGATCGACAAAAGCGTCCAGGGCGGTGCGCAGGGTGGAGAACCACTGCCCGTAATACACCAGCTCGGCGTAGCGCTGGGCGACCACGTCCTTGTAGTGCAGCGTCTCGCGGTCCAGGGTGATCGATTCGAGCTCGCGATGCGCCGCCAGCAGGATGGTGCCGCCGGGCGTTTCGTAAACGCCGTGCGATTTCATCCCCACCAGGCGGTTTTCCACCAGGTCGACCCGGCCGACGCCGTTCTTGCCGCCAATTTCATTCAAATGGGCGACTAGGTTGGCGGGCGAATATTTCACCCCATCGACAGCCACCGGATAGCCGTGCTCGAACTCAATCTCCACGTACTGCGGGGTGTCGGGAGCATTCTCGGGGGAGATGGACATCTGGAACATCGATTCCACGGGTTCCTGCCAGGGGTCTTCGAGCAGCCCGCCCTCATGCGAGACGTGCCACAGGTTGCGGTCGCGGCTGTAGATCGATTTGAGGCTGGCCGAGACCGGCACGTTGTGGGCGGCTGCATATGCCAGGGCGTCCTCGCGGGATTTGATGCTCCATTCCCGCCAGGGGGCGATAACTTTCAGGCGCGGGTCGAGCGCCATGAAGGTTACCTCGAAACGCACCTGGTCGTTGCCCTTGCCGGTGCAGCCGTGAGAAACGGCATCGGCGCCTTCCTGCTGGGCCACCCTGACCATTTTGCTGGCGATAAGCGGGCGGGCGATGGAGGTGCCGAGCAGATATTTGCGCTCGTAGATGGCGCCGCTGCGCAGAAGTGGGAACAGGTAATCGCGGGCGAATTCCTCCCGCAGATCATCGATGATCAGCTTACTGGCGCCGCTGGCCTTGGCTTTCGCCGGCAGCCCTGAAAGCTCCTCGCCCTGGCCAACGTCGGCGCAGTAGCAGACTACTTCACAACCGTAATTCTCGACCAGCCAGGGGACGATGACCGAGGTATCCAGACCGCCCGAATAGGCCAAAACGACTTTCTTTACACTGGGTTTGGGGTGAGACATAATTTTCTCCTTGAACATATCTAAAAAAGTTAAATAAAAAAGCTCTCCGGGATGGAGAGCTTTTGAAGTACGATGCCTGAGCGGATACCGAACGAAAGACAAACAGGACTAGCTGACCTTCCCATGAATTGAGGATGTCAGCGTTCGTCGCATGCGGATCTCGCAAAGGAAATGCATATTTGTTTAACCTGGGCGAATCATAAAGCCTGCCGGGAAGTTTGTCAAGGAGGGGAAAATGTGCGTACCCTTCGTACCCTACGGGTGTTTTATAAATTCGTAATTCCTAGATTTAACCATTGACCTGAGCCAATATACCGATTAAGATCGAAAAATTCCTAATCAGGAGAAGTGATAATGACGAAGACGTCTGGAAAAACCGGACAACCCACGGGGGGTATGCACGAGACACCGGTCGCAATTATCGGCCTCGCTTCGATTTTCCCCGAGGCGCATAACACACAGGAATATTGGGATAATATCCTTAATAAGATCAACTGCATTATCGATGTGCCCGAAAGCCGCTGGAGCCTCGAGGATTATTACAGCCCAGACCCCAGCGTGCCGGATAAGGTCTACTGCAAGCGGGGTGGTTTTATCCCGGACATTGAGTTCGACCCGATGGAATTCGGCCTGCCGCCGAACATCCTCGAAATTACGGACGTATCCCAACTGCTCGGCCTGGTCGTCGCCAGGGAAGCCCTGGAGGACGCTGGCTACAGCGACGGCTCGGAATGGGACCGGGAAAAAACCGGCTGCATCCTGGGTATCGTGGGCATGGCGACCAAGACGTTCGTCCCCCTGATGAACCGGCTGCAGTACCCGGTTTGGGAACGCGTGCTGCGCAGCGCCGGCATTTCGGATGCGGATACCCTTAAGATCACCGAAAAGATCAAGAAGGCGTACATCAACTGGGAGGAAAACTCCTTCCCGGGGGCGCTGGCCAACGTGGTTGCCGGGCGCATCGCCAACCGTTTCGACCTGGGCGGCACAAACTGCGTGATCGATGCGGCCTGCGGCAGCTCGCTGGCGGCGATCAAGATGGCGGTTGAAGAGCTGGTAACGCACCAGGCCGACATGATGATTACCGGCGGGGTGGATGCGGATAACTCAATCGCAACTTACATGTCTTTCAGCAAGACGCCTGCCTTTACCAAAGACGACGTAGTAAAGACGTTTGACGCCGACTCGGCTGGCATGATGGTCGGCGAGGGGATCGGCATGATCGTGCTCAAGCGCCTGGCGGATGCCGAACGCGACGGTGACCGTATTTACGCCGTGATCCGGGGCATCGGCAGCTCGAGCGATGGGCGCTTCAAGAGCATCTATGCTCCGCGCCCCTCGGGCCAGGCCAAAGCCCTGCGCCGGGCGTACGAGGAAGCCGGCTACGCTCCTGCCACCGTCGGCTTGATTGAAGCGCATGGCACCGGCACGATGGCCGGAGACCCGGCCGAGGTGCAGGGACTGCGCGAGGTCTTCGGCGAGAACAACCCGCGCCGCAATTACATCGGCCTGGGCAGCGTCAAGTCGCAGATCGGGCACACCAAATCAACCGCCGGCGCCGCCAGCATGATCAAGACGGCCCTGGCGCTGTACAACAAGGTGCTGCCTCCAACTTTGAACGTGACGAAGCCGAACCCCAAGCTGGAGCTGGACAATTCGCCATTCTATATCAATACCGAAACGCGGCCCTGGTTCCGCAGCGATCAGAGCATCCCCCGTCGGGCCGGCGTTAGCAGCTTCGGCTTCGGCGGCACCAACTTCCACGTTGCGCTGGAAGAATATCAGACCGAACTCGACAAAGCTTACCGGATCAACCGCGTGGCCCAGCCGGTATTAATCTCGGCTGCAAGCCCGGCCGAACTGGTCGCGGCCTGCCAGGAAGCACTGACCAGGCTGCAAGGCGACCAGGCTGCTTCAGCTTTGAACGAATTGGCTGGCGCCTCGAAGGCAGCTCTCATCCCACAGGCACATGCCCGTGTCGGTTTTGTGGCCGATTCGGCCAAGGAAGCCAGGGACCTGCTCCAGGCGGCTATCGACGGCCTGAAGGCCCAACCCCAGGCCGAGTCCTGGGAGAATCCGAAAGGCATTTATTACCGCAAGAGCGGCTTGGAGAGCAAGGGCAAGGTTGTGGCCCTGTTCCCAGGACAAGGATCGCAGTACCTGGAGATGGGCAAGGAACTGGCAATCAATTTCCCAACTTTACGCAAAGCGTACGAGGCAGTCGACGCCTTGTTCCTGGCCGAAGGCGGGGAAACGCTCTCCGGCAAAGTGTTCCCGCGTCCGGTCTTTGTATCCAAGGACCGCGACCAGCAGTCGGAAACGCTGCAGAAGACGGAAAACGCACAGCCCGCTATCGGCACCTTCAGCGTAGGTCTTTATAAGATCCTCGAGCAGGGCGGTTTTACGCCAGATTTCGTGGCCGGCCACAGCTTCGGCGAATGGACGGCACTGTGGGCTGCAGGCGTACTCAGCGACGAGGATTATTTCAAGGCTGCCAAGGCGCGCGGCCAGGCCATGGCTGCGCCGGACGACCCGAACTTCGACGCGGGCACCATGCTGGCGGTGAAGGGCGACGTCGAGAAGATCAAGCAGGAACTCAAGGCGTTCCCGGACGTCACCCTGGCCAACTACAATTCGAACAACCAGGTGGCCCTGGCCGGATCCAAGCCGGCAATCGCCGCCGTGCAGAAAGCTTTGGCGGAAAAGGGCTTTTCGGTTGTGCCGCTGCAGGTGTCGGCGGCCTTCCATACCCCGTTAGTCGGGCATGCCCAGAAACCGTTTGCCAAAGCATTGAAGGCGCTGGCATTCCAGAAACCGGCGCGCAAGGTGTATTCGAACTCGACCGGCAAGCAGCACGCCGACGACCCGGATGCCATCCGCAGCGTGATGGTGGATCATATCCTCAACCCGGTCCTCTTCCGGGATGAGATCGAGGCGATCTACGCCGCTGGCGGGACGATCTTCGTCGAGTGCGGCCCTAAGAGCGTGCTGACCAACCTGGTGGACAATATCCTGGCCGACCGCCCGCACGTCAGCGTGGCTCTGAATGGCAGCGCCAAGAAGGACAGCGATCGCCAACTGCGCGAGGCCGCGGTGCGCCTGAAAGTGATCGGTCTGCCGCTGGCGGACATCGATCCGTTCGAGCTGCCGCACAAGACAGCCGCCCCCAAGAAGAAAAGCGCCATCACAGTCACGTTGAACGGCGGCTATTATCTATCGGATAAGACGCGCAAAGGCTGGCAGGACGCCCTGAACGACGGTTGGAAGGTATCTCAGGCTGCAGCCCCCGAACCGGTGGTAGTGGAGCGGGTGGTGGAGAAAATCGTGCCGCAGGTCGTGCAAGGACCGGCCTTGCAGGCCGCCGCGCCGGCTGCGGATGGCAGCGCCTTGAGCGCCCTCGAGAAGCTGTTGGCGCAATTCCAGGCTCACCAGAGCGAAAGCCTGCACATCCACGAGCAGTATCTGAATAACGACGCCGAGTACGCTAAAATCTTTTCGCAACTGACCCAGGCCGAGCTGGGGGTTGTATCCAGCTCGCCGAACAGCACCGGCATCCAGGCGCTGGAAAGCCTGGAGCGCAGCATGATGCGCTTCCACGACCACCAGTCCGAGACGCTCAAGGTGCACGAACAATACTTGCAGTCCCAGGAAGAATTCTCGCGCAGCTTTGTTGGGCTGGTCCAGCAGCAGCTCGGATCGCTGCAAACCAGCCCCTCCGCAGCGCCGGCAGCCGTGCGGCCTGTCCAGGCGGCGCCCGCGCCGGTTATACCAACAGCCGCGCCGGTTGTGCCCGCCTCGGTTGTCGCCGCGGTGCAGCCCGAGCCGGTAAAGGCTCAAACCATCGCCCAGGCACCTTCCAATGGCAGCAACGGCGCGGCTCACCCCGAGCCGAAGCAGCCGGAGAAGGCCGTACCGGCGCAACCGGTCGCCGCGGCGGTCGATTTCGTAGACACGCTGCTCAAAGTGGTCAGCGAAAAGACCGGCTACCCACAGGAAATGCTCGACCTCAATATGGACATGGAAGCCGACCTGGGGATCGATTCGATCAAGCGCGTCGAAATACTGGGCGCCATCCAACAGATCCTGCCAGGGCTGCCCAAGCCCGAGCCGGAGGCCTTGTCCGAGATGCGCACGCTGCAGCAGATCGTCGAATACATGGGCGGCAGCCCGGCGGGAGTCTCTGCGCCGCAGCCAACGGCTGCTGCGCCGGTTGTGCAGGCAGCGCCCGAAGCGGCGCCTGCTCGGCAAGCCGCAGCACCGGCAACGCCGGCCGTCCCGGCATCCGACCTGACTTCATCGCTGCTGACGATCGTCAGTGAAAAAACGGGATATCCACAGGAAATGCTCGACCTGGGGATGAACATGGAAGCCGACCTGGGGATCGATTCGATCAAACGTGTCGAAATCCTGGGCGCCTTGCAGCAGCAGTATACCGATCTGCCCAAGCCCGAGCCGGAGACGCTGGCCGAGCTTTGCACGTTGGGGCAAATCGTCGACTATATGCAGAAAAGCCCAAGCGCTGTAAGCGCCGCAGCGCCTGTTCAGCCGACCGCCGTTCAGCCTTCTGCTGCCGCAGAGTCCGTTTCGGCGGTGAAAGCGGAGGCCCAACCTGCATCCGCGCCGGCTGCGGCGCCTGCCTCCGGACAGGCCTCGGCTGCTGAGCTGACCGATGCACTCCTGAAAGTGGTCAGCGAGAAGACCGGTTATCCGCAGGAGATGCTAGACCTGAATATGGACATGGAGGCCGACCTGGGGATCGACTCGATCAAGCGGGTTGAAATCCTGGGAGCGCTGCAGAGCACTTACCCGGACCTGCCGAAGCCCGAGCCAGAGACGCTGGCCGAGCTGCGCACGCTGGGACAGATTATCGAATTCATGGGAAAACCGGCGGCCGCGCCGGAGCCCGTGCAGGAGTCACCCCGCCCTTTCGTTTAGACGAGGAGCCGGTAGAGATCGGGTCGGCCATCCTGCGCGGGGTTGTGCGCCGGAAGAGTCTGCCCGAGCCGGATTTCCTCGACTTCACGTTGCCTGAACACACCGTGGCAGTGGTGACCGATGATGGCACCGAAGCCACGCCGGCGGTGGTGCGCGCCCTGGCAGGGCTGGAATGGAAAGTGGTTGTGCTCAATTTCCCGGCAGCTGTGGTTGGGAAGGTGTCAGCCCTGCCCGCTAGCGCCAGCCGGATCAGCCTGGCGGATATGAGCGAAGAAGAGCTGCAGCGCGGCCTGAATGAAATAGCCCAAAAACACGGCGCGATTGCGGCCTTCATCCACGTGCATCCGCCGAGCAGCGCCGAGCTGAACGGGAGCATCCATTTCCCCGAAGCCGACCGGGCTCTGGTGCGCCAGGTATTCCTGGCAGCCAAACACCTCAAGGAACCGTTGAACCAGGCTGCCCGCCAAAGCCGCAGCATCTTCATGGCGGTGGCGCGGCTGGATGGAGCCTTTGGCCTGAGCGGAAAGATGGTGTTCAACCCGGTCAGCGCCGGACTTTTCGGCCTGGTAAAAACCCTCAACCTGGAATGGGAGCCGGTATTCTGCCGGGTGTTAGACATCAGCCCGCTGCTGGATGCCAGCCAACTGGCAACCAATGTGATTGCCGAGCTGCACGACCCCAACCGGCTGGTAACCGAAGTGGCTTACGACCTGGAAGGCCGGTCCACCCTGGTGGTGGAAACGGTGGTGGGGGGACGGGTGTCACAATGATTGACAAGAAACTGTTGAGATCGAATTCAGTCGTACTGGTGAGCGGGGGGGCGCGCGGGATCACGGCGCGCTGTGTAATCGAGCTGGCGCAGCGCGCCCACTGCAAATTCATCCTGCTGGGGCGGACTGCGGTGGATAAGCCTCTTCCGGATTGGGCGCGCAACGGCGCAAACGAGGCCGAGCTGAAGAAACTGATCATGGACCAGCTCAAGGCCAGCGGAGAGACGCCGACTCCGCCCAAGATTCAAAAGATGTATCGCGCCATCCAGACTCAGAAAGAAGTGGAGCAGACCCTGGACGCCGTCCGCCAGGCGGGCGGGCAGGCGGAGTACGTCAGCGTGGATATCACCGACGGCAATGAGCTGAAGGAGAAGCTGGTCGAGCCGGTTTTCCGTATGGGCAAGGTGACCGGGGTCATCCACGGCGCCGGGAACCTGGCGGATAAACGCATCGAGAAGAAATCCATCCAGGATTTTGAATCGGTGTTCTCTCCTAAGGTGGATGGACTGGAAAACCTGCTTGATGTTGTCCCGGCCAGCCAGCTCGATTTCCTGGTCCTGTTTTCCTCCGTCGTCGGGATTTACGGGAACATTGGCCAGGCGGATTACGCCATCGCCAACGAGATCCTGAACAAGACGGCCATCCTGCTGCAGAGCCACAACCCAAACTGCCGGGTGATCTCGATCAACTGGGGACCCTGGGAGGCCGGGATGGTGACGCCGGAATTGAAGAAGGCCTTTGCCGAACGCGGCGTCGAGGTGATCCCGGTGGATGCGGGGGCAAAGATTCTAGTCCAGGAGTTGATGCCGCAGGAAGAAAACAACGTGCAGGTGGTGGTCGGGAATTTCCCCGAGGCCCAGCCTGAGCCACTGGAGGCCGAGCTGCACCAGTATCAAATCCGGCGCAAAATGAGCCTTGAGTCGAACCCATTTTTGTTCGATCACCAGATCGGTGAGCGGGCGGTGTTGCCGGCGACCTGCGCCGCGACCTGGATCGTGAACGCCTGCGAGCAGCTCTACCCGGGTTATAAATTCTTCGACATCAGCAACTATAAAGTGTTGAAAGGCATCGTCTTCGACCAGACTCTGGCGGATGAATACGTGCTGGAGTTGAAAGAAACCTCCAAGACTCCTGAAGGCCAGGTTGTGTTCGAGGCCTTGATTTGGAGCATAAACCCCAAGGGCCGCAAGATCTATCATTACACTGCCGGGGTGACCCTGACTGCCGAGCTGCCGGAGGCGCCTGTTGAAAATTTACCGCCGGAATTGAACGGCGGGCTCGACCAGGAGCTGAACGGCCAAAAACTATACGAAGAGGGCATTCTTTTCCACGGGCCAGCATTCCAGGGCGTCGAAAAGGTGCTCCATATCAGCGAGAAAAAACTGGTGATGCAGCTATGCCTGCCGAAGATGGACGAAAAATTCCAGGGCCAGTTCCCGGTGCAGAACAAGAACAATCCTTACATTTACGATGCGATCGTGCAGATCCTGCTGATCTGGGCTCAGACCTATCACAAGGCTCCCTGCCTCCCGTCCAGCCTGGTCAAGATGGAGCAATACCGCAACATTCCATTTGAAAAACCATGCATTGTGACCATGGAAGTCCAATCCAACACTGAAACGGCGGTGGTTGGCGATATCCGGGCTCAGGATCCGGAGGGCAGAGTGTACGTGCGCTTTACCGCGCTGGAAGGCACAATCAGCCCGCTGCTGAACCGCCTGATCGGGGCGCGCACCAATTCGGAAGCGAATTAAGGCATGATCGATACCGCGAGCAAGGCCAACACAGATGCACTGGCTGTGGTTGGGATGGATATCGTATCCGCGACCTGTTCCGGGCTGCGGGCGTTCGAGAAGGCTGTGTATGGGGGGAGAGAGTGGAGAGGCGAGAGTAGAGAGCCGTTTGCCGGTGCGAAATCAGGCTCTGACAATTCAGGCCTTCTGCGTGTAGTCAGCGAAGCGTTGGGAGGACTGGGGTTGAATCGGCTCCCGGATGGCGCAGGTGTTTGTGTGTGGGCGGCGCCAAATACGCCGCTTCAACTTGAAAGCATTTTTTCTAATCCGAAACAGAGAGATTCGCACCAGACAATCAATTTATCCAGCAAGGGAAACCCGCTCCTGGAAGGGTATTTTCAAGCACAGCGCTGGTTTGCAAGTGCTTCTGTAAAAATAGCGGTCCTGGCTTGCGTGGATGAATGGGGGAATGTGGCGGCGATTGTACTGCAGCGGCTCCAGGCTGCCCGGGAAAACGGGCATAGGATCTACGCAATTATTCAGGACGCAGCCTCAGCAAATAACCTGCCGGATCCAGCAAGTTTTTTCAAAAAGAACGGATTGCAGCCAAAGGATATTGGCTATCTGGAAGTGGTCCAGGGCTGCGATAATGCCGCGCTGGCAGCTGATCTGGCGGGCCTGGGAAGGGTTTTCAAAAACGAAGCAGGTGAGCTGACCACAGCGCTTCACCTCGAAGGCAAGGCTGAGGACGAGTCGCCGGTCGATGTCCTGGCGGGATTGATCCGGACGTGCCTATGCTTGGGGCGGCGTTTCCTGGCTGCAAGTGAATCCCGGCCAGATTCAAAAGCGATTGAGCAATTGAGGGGCAGCGGTTTCTACCTGCCGGAAGAGTCGCGCCCCTGGCTGCTCAACCGGACGCAGCGCGGCCGGACAGCCGGATTTTACCAGGCCCATCCCAATGGCGATGGAGCCGCCTGGCTGCTGGCCGAAGATGACCTGCAAGGCGATCCTGCCGGGTCGGCCCTGAGCCATGTCGAATACCGCCTTTTTCCGCTGGCGGGCAACAGCGCCGACGAGCTGTTTGGTATGATGAAACTGCTGCGCATCCAGTCCGAGAAAGAGTCAAACCTGTTCGCCCTGTCGCAGAAATGGTACGAAGTCTATCAGAAACGCCCGGCTGCCAGGCTGGGACTGATGCTGACCGGTTCCACCCAGGAGGACCTGCTGCGCGAGATTGAGTTTGCCCAGAAAGGCGTGGCGAATGCCCTTGAAAAGGGCGTCGAATGGCAAACCCCTTCCGGCAGCTATTTCGCCCCCGTCCCACTGGGTGCAGAAGGCAAAGTCTGCCTGGTCTATCCGGGGGCCTTCAATTCCTACGTCGGGATCGGGCGCGAGTTGTTCCAATTGTTCCCGCAGATCTACGCCTGGATGAAACCGATCGCCAGCGACCTGGCGTACGTCTTTTGCGAGCGATACCTGTACCCGCGCAGCCTGGAGCCAATTACGAAAGAAGAGTTGGCCGGATTGGAGAACGCCCTGACCGATGACGCAGTGGCCATGATGACCTCCGGGATGGCCTTTTCGGTAGTCTACACCTACATCCTGGATAAAGTCTTCAAATTGAGCGTCGATTCGGCGCTGGGCTATAGCCTGGGTGAAATGTCGATGCTGTTTGCTACTGGCGTTTGGGCGGATGGCGACACGGCCAGCGAGGCCCTGGCGCGCTCGCCGCTGTTTTCGGACCGCCTGGCGGGGCCACTCAACGCCGTCAGGGAGGCGTGGGGGCTGCCTGTCGAGCAGGATGGGCACAGCAGCAACCTGTGGGCAAACCACGTATTGATGGCGCCCGAAGACAGGGTCCAGGATGCCCTCAAGGCCGAGGAACGGGTCTACCTCACCCACATCAACACGCCGCGCCAGGTGGTGATCGGCGGAGAGAAAGAAGGCTGCCAGCGCGTAATCCAGGCGCTCAAGAGCCCCAGCCTCAAAGCTCCCTTCAGCTATGCCCTGCACTGCGAGGCGATGAAATCGGAATATGCGGAGCTAAAACGGCTCAACCAACGATCGATCCAACGCTGGCCGGACCTCAAGCTGTATTCGGCCGACAATTACGACCTGTTCAAACCCGAACCGGATGACATTGCCCACCAGGTGGCTTCCTCCCTGTGCACTCACCTCGACTTCCCGCGCCTGGTGAGGCGCGCCTACGCCGATGGAGCCCGCATCTTTATCGAGGTAGGGGCCGGAGGCAACTGCGCCAAGTGGATCGACGATTCGCTGCGCGGGGATGCTTGCTTGACCATGTCGGTCAACCGCAAGGGGACGGACGACGCCTCTATGCTGGTGCGCACGCTGGCAAAACTGGCAAGCCACCGAGTGCCGGTGGACCTGACCCCCTTATACATAAAGGACTGATCATGGAACCCTCCGATAACTCATCCGAACGCCGGGGCAAAATCCTGGAGCAATACCAGCGGATTTTGGAAGAAAATGCCAGTAACGCCAGCCAATTGCAGGCCCAAATTCTAAAATCCAGAAAAGAAGGACTGGAGAAAGCCGCCGAGATCATCCGCAGCCAGGCTGCCGCCGCAGGCGCGCCGATGGATGCGGGCTCGCTCGATCTCAAGCCTGTCCTGTACAACCGAGCTCAGCTCGAGGAATTTGCCAGCGGCGATGCTGAAAAATGCTTCGGCCCGGCATACGCCGTATATCGCGGCCGGCGCGCCTGCCGCATCCCCAACGGTGACCTGCTCTTGATGAGCCGGGTCTTGTCTGTGACCGGGGAGCGCTTTCAAACCAATCCAGGCTCTGAGATTGTGGTGGAATACGACGTGCCGGCTGACGCCTGGTTCTTTAAGGATAACAGTTTCCCCGAGACTCCGTATTCGGTCCTGATGGAGATCGCCTTACAACCGTGCGGGTTCCTGGCGGCGCACCTGGGTACGCCGCTGCGCTTTCCGGACCAGGATTATTTTTTCCGCAACCTGGACGGTGAGGCGCAACTCTTGACCCCGGTCGACCTGCGCGGCCGGACGGTGACGACGTATGCCGTCCTGCAGAAGACGATGGTCAGCGGCACGCAGATCATTCAGGGTCTCGATTTCCGGCTTGTCGTCGACGGCCAGGTTTTCTTTAAAGGCAATTCAATGTTCGGCTTTTTCCCGCCGGAGGCCATGGCCAACCAGGCTGGCCTGGATAAAGGGCAGGAAACCGTGCCGCTTTTCGAGCAATCTGGCCAGGCTCAGCCTGCCGGCGTGCGCGTCGATCTTCGGCAATCCGGCCTGTACAATGCGGCCATCGGCAAACCGTTTTACCGCCTGCCGGACGGGCACATGAAGCTGTTGGACGAGGCTGTGATCTGGCCAGAGAGCGGAAACAGCCAGAAGGGTACTATTTACGCCAGGAAAGCCATCGACCCGGCGGATTGGTTCTACGCCTGCCATTTCTTCCAGGACCCGGTCATGCCCGGCTCGCTGGGGGTAGAGGCGATCCTGGAAGCGATGCAGGTTTACTGCTTGCAGCAGGACCTGGGCAAGGGGTTTGTTTCGCCGCGCTTCAGCCTGGTCCCGGGCAATAATACGACCTGGAAATATCGCGGCCAGATATTGCAATCGAACCAGTTGATGAAATTGGAGGTCCACCTGACCCGCATCGAGCGCGATAGCGAGCAGGTGGTCGTGACCGGAGATGCAAGCCTGTGGGCGGACCGGATCCGGATCTATGAATTAAAAGATGCGGCCATTCGGCTGGTGGAAGGGTGAACATGGTCAGTGAAATGCAAGGCGTCGATATTCCGGCGGTGTTCAACGGCGCAGCCCAAAGCTGGCACGGGCCGCTAAACTCAGTACTCAAAGGCAGCCAGGCCGTACAACAGGTTTTACGGGAGCTGGGCAAGCCGGTTTACGTAATTGGGTCGGGCGATAGCGCCGGCGCGACCAATGAGGGCGAATTGAAGCCTTCTAACGGGCAGGCAGGCATCAGCAATTGGGCCTTTGCGCCGGCCTTGGCGCTCGAAAACTTCGGCGACCCGGGATTCAACCGTACCTACGGCACGCGCTATGCCTATATGGCTGGGGCGATGGCCAATGGAATTGCCTCGGCAGAGCTGGTGATTGCCCTGGGCAAAGCCGGCATGTTGGGCTCATTTGGGGCCGCCGGAATGGTCCCGCCGCGGCTTGAAGCTGCCATCCAGAAGGTCCAGGCGGAGATTCCAAATGGGCCGTATGCCTTCAACCTGATCCACAGCCCCAGCGAAGAGGCCATGGAGCGCAATGCTGTCGACCTGTATCTCAAATACAAGGTCCGCACGGTGGAAGCCTCCGCTTTCCTGGATCTGACGCCGAGCGTGGTGTATTACCGCGCCGCCGGGCTCAGCCAGACGGCCGATGGGAAGGTGCAAATCCAGAACCGGGTGATCGTCAAACTGAGCCGCAAGGAAGTAGCCTCGAAATTCATGAGCCCCGCGCCGGAGAAGATCCTCAGCCAGCTCGTGGCGGAAGGCAAGATCAGCGAGGCGCAGGCCAGGCTGGCCCAGCAGGTGCCGGTGGCGGACGACGTGACCGTCGAAGCCGACTCAGGCGGCCACACCGACAACCGCCCGCTGATCGTCCTGCTGCCGACGATGCTGGCGCTGCGGGATGAACTGCAACAAAAATACCAGTTCGAGACCCCGGTGCGGGTTGGGGCGGGCGGGGGCATCAGCACGCCGGCCGCGGTGTTGGGTGCATTCATGATGGGAGCGGCCTACGTGGTAACGGGCACGGTCAACCAGGCGTGCGTGGAAGCCGGCGCCAGCACCCACACCAAGAAACTGCTTGCCCAGGCCAGCATGACCGACGTAACCATGGCCCCTTCGGCGGACATGTTCGAAATGGGCGTGAAGGTACAGGTACTGAAGAACGGCACGTTCTTCCCGATGCGCGCCCAGAAATTATACGAGCTGTACTCACGCTACGATTCGGTCGAGGCGCTGCCTGCGGAGGAACGCGACAAGCTCGAAAAGCAGGTCTTCAAGCGAGACATGGAATCGATCTGGCAGGATACAGTCAAGTTCTTCATGGAGCGCGACCCGGACCAGATCACCCGGGCGAACGCTAACCCCAAGCGCAAGATGGCGCTGATCTTCCGCTGGTACCTGGGACTCTCCTCGCGCTGGTCGAACGCCGGAGAGGCGGGCCGCGAGATGGACTACCAGATCTGGTGCGGCCCGTCGATCGGGTCGTTCAATGATTGGACCCGCGGCACCTACCTGGCTGAGCCGGAGAACCGCAAGGCTGCGGACGTTGGGCTGCACCTGCTTTCCGGGGCGGCTTACCTGTGGCGGGTCCAGCAGCTAAAGCTGCAGGGTGTCCGGTTCGCGCCAGGAGTCGACCAGTACAGACCGGAAAAGCCAATCGTTTAGAATTTTCTTTATAGCCAATTGTAGTGGCGACTTTAGTCG
>DBMK01000298.1 GCA_002298885.1 Anaerolineaceae bacterium UBA700 | reverse complement strand
GCCTCTGTGCCTCAGTGGTGAATTAAAAGCTATGTCCGAATTTCTTTAAATCTACCCGCTCGAGCTGGTCGAAGGTGATCCCCTCGGCCTCCAGCAACTGGCGCTGCATCTCGGCGCCGGGGCGGGGGCTGACCTTGCCCTCGGAATTGATCACCCTCTGCCAGGGCACGTCCTCGGGGCATCCGGCCATCGCCTGGCCCACCCAGCGTGCCCGGAAGGCCTTGTAATCGTCCTCCTTCACCCCGTCTGGCAGCGGGATCAGCGCCCCAATCTGCCCGTAGGTGGCCACTTTGCCTGCCGGCACCTGACGCACGAGCGCCCACACTGCCTTGAAAAAGGCCGTCCGCTGCCCTGGAGGAAGTTGAGGAATGTTCATATCAAGATTATAAATGAAATTGGGTTATATTTATGCTGCGTTATTCGTTGAGCTGTCCCAATATTCTGCCTGAAGGAGGCGTTTCATGTTATGGGTAACCCGTTCGCACGTACACGTTGACCGTGTCGCCTGTCCCTGGCTCATCACCCGCTTCGTCGACAACCAGGCCGAGTTCCTCTTCGTCCCGCGCGGCGAGATCGAAAAGGTGGCCAAAGAAACCGGCGCCATCCCCTTCGACGCCGCCGGGGTCGAGCTGGGGCATCACGAAGGCCGCTGTTCCTTCGAATCCATCCTGCTTAAATACGATCTCAAGGATCCCGGCCTGGTCCGCCTGGCCAAAATCGTCCACTCCGCCGACGTCGCCGAGGATATCGACAAGGATCCCATCGCCCGCGGACTGGAAGCCATCGCCTCGGGTTTCAGCCTGCGCTATCCTGACGACGAGGAGAACCTCGCCCAGCAGTTCGAAGTCTACGACGCCCTCTACGCCTGGTGCCGCCTGCAGGTTGCCAAAGCCTGATTTCGCTTTGTTTTCTTGTGCGTGCGCAGCACGCACAAGAAAACAAAATTTTCTTCCGTTTTTTTTTTCTGGAGGAATCCTGGATGGCCCTACAATATTTAGCCTCGATTGTTTTGCCCGAACACCTCAAGCTGGGTGGATTCGATCACGCCGCGGTCGATGGCGCCCGCGGGCGGTTGTATGCGGCTCACACTTCCAATGACTCCCTGGACGTCATCCACTGCGCCACCGACACTTATCTGCATTCTATCGGCGGGCTGCCGGGGGCAGCCGGGGTTCTGGTCTCGCAGGAACGCGGCCTGGTTTTCACCTCCAATCGGGCCGAAGATACAATTGGCGTGTTTAACCCAATGGATGTGGCCGGCCTTTTCAAGGTTAAAGTTGGAATCCACCCTAACGGCCTGGCCTTTGACCCCGGTCGCGGCCTGCTTCTGGCAGCCAACGTCGGCGACCCGGACGCACCCGCCACGTTTACCCTCTCCATGGTCGATGTGACCAGGCGCGCCATGCTCGCCTCCATTCCGATCCTGGGGCGCACGCGCTGGGCGGTCTTCGATAGCAGGCGTGACGCCTTTTACGTCAACATCGCCTCTCCTGCTTCGATAATTGTCATAAACCCGGAGGACCCCACGCGCGTTCTGCGCAGCATCGCGGTTCCCACAGCCGGGCCGCACGGCCTGGACCTGGATTCTGAAGGCGGACGCTTGTTCTGCGCCTGTGACTCAAAGCGCCTCCTGGTCATCGATATTGACACAGGCAAAGTATTAAGCTCCCATTTCCTGAGCGGCAGCCCGGATGTGATTTTTTATCACCCGGCGCTGCAGCGCCTGTACGTCGCCGTGGGCGATCCCGGTATGATCGACGTTTTCGATACGCGGTCGATGAAAAAGATCGAGACCGTTATCACTGCCAGAGGAGCGCACACCCTGGCACTGGATGCCGAGCGCAGAAAAGTTTACGCCTTTTTGCCGCAGTCCCACAGCGCAGCAGTTTACGTCGATCGGGGTTGAAAAGGTAAACAGATAAAAAAGAGATTAATAGGATTTAATACCTGTTAGATTACAGGCAAATGTCACTAGAAACCGGCATGTAGAAGTCCTATACTCATCCTAATCGTAGAAGGGGAGGCTTATATTAAGCCTCTTTTCTTTTAACAAAATGGTTCTGCAT
Source organism: Anaerolineaceae bacterium UBA700 (assembly GCA_002298885.1). The sequence continues at coordinate 846 of DBMK01000298.1, read as the reverse complement.
TTATCGTGCTTACCAAATTGAAAAGTTTGTTTATCTGCGCCTTATTCCCGGACAAGTCGTGGCGCTACATAATGTAGACAACAGCCTTTTGTTCTTGTATGTTTTGTAAATGGAGTTTTTTATGAATAACGAAGAGAGCGCCCCTATCCGTGTCTTACTGGCCAATTCCCGTGCCATCGTTCGCTCGGGCCTGCGCGAAATCCTCGAACGCAGTGGTGAAATTGAGGTCATCGCCGAGGCCTCTGATGGCGAGCAAACCCTCGATTTGATCCGCGAGCTTGGGCCGGATGTGGCGGTGGTGGACGTGCAGATGCACAGCATTTGCGGCATCGAGGTCGCTCGCGAAATCCACCAGAACTGCTGGCCGGTCGGCATCCTTTTCCTCACCTCGTACGACGACGATCCTAACTACAGCGCCATCCTCAAGACCGGCGGCAACGGTTTTGTTCTGCAGACTGCTTCGCCGGACGATATCGTCAACGCCGTCTGGGATGTTTACTCGGGCAGGGCCAACCTCAATATGTCCATGCTGCCGCGGGTCATGGCCCAGGTTTCCCGCCTGGAAATTTGCCCGCCGGTCGTCGCTCTAAGCGACTCGGAGGTGGAGATCCTCAACCTGGTGGCCAAAGGCCTGAACAACCGCACCATCAGCGAGCGTCTCGAGCTCAATAATTACACCGTCCAGTGGCACCTCATCCGCATCTTCGATAAGTTGCAGGCCAATAACCGCACCGAGGCCATCACTCGCGCCCTGTCCATGGGCGTCCTGCGCGGCAACATTCCCGGCTCCCCCGATTACATCGTATATCAAAATTAATCTACCATAACAAAGAAGATCGGGCGGTT
>DBMK01000337.1 GCA_002298885.1 Anaerolineaceae bacterium UBA700 | reverse complement strand
GATTCGGGCTGCGAAGCAGCCCGAATCAACCTCTAAAAATCATATCTTGACAATTATTAAAGACAAAGATAAACTTTACAAGGTAAATATTTTACTTAATAAACTACTTTTCATAAGGAAGGTGAAATGCAAGTATCCGGTGGAAATACCGCACTGGCCCAAGAAATGGCGAGCACCATGGCACAGCTCAACCGGGTTGCCTGGCAAAACGAATCCTTCAAGGAGCTAAAGCGCAGTGAATTCATGTTCATGGCGGCCCTGGCGATTATCGACGGATCAGAATCCGAAGGGATCAAAGCTACCGATTTGAGCAACCATTTACACGTGACTCGGGCAGCCGTGACTCACGTGCTCAATAAGCTCGAAAAAACGGGATACGTAGAACGCATCTCTGATCCGGCCGACCGGCGTATCGTCCTCGTCAGGCTTACCGAAAACGGCCAACAAGTGATGGAAATGGCCAACAGCGTGCTGCTCGAAACGCTGAACGGCCTGATCGCCTATTTAGGAGAGCACGATAGTTACGAGTTAATCCGTTTGTTATCCCTGACCATGAATTACTTCTCCAAAAAAGACCGCATGCCGGCCTTCGAGAAGTTCCTGGGTGAAGTTTAACTGAAAAGAGGAACCAGAGAAATGAGACGTACAATTATCATCGTCCTGATTGTAGTAGTGCTGGCCGTCGCCGCCTATTTTGGCTACCAGCAAATCCAACGAGCCCAGGCTTCTACTCAATCGACTTACCAGACTCAGCCTATCCAGCGTGGCGCCCTGACTGCCATCGTCGGTGCCACCGGCACCGTTCGCGCCAACCAGACGACCACGCTTGCCTGGCAGACCACCGGACAAATCGACAAGATCAATGGGAAGGTTGGGGATAAAGTCAGCGCCAACCAGGTCCTGGCCAGCTTGAGCCAAAGCTCACTGCCCCAGGCGGTTATCCTGGCGCAGGCAGACCTGGTTACCGCCAAACGGTCCCTTGAAAACCTTAGGAATTCGGCTATGAACCAGGGGAACGCTCAATTGGCGCTGGCCCAGGCGGAAAAAGGGGTGGCGGACGCCCAGCACGACCGCGACCTGTTGAATTATTCGCGCGGGCAAAACGGCAACGCCGACGCGGCCTGGGCGGAGTACTATCTTGCTGTGGATGCCTACAATAAGGCGCTAGACCGCTTCAACAAGATCATCAATAAGCCGATCGACGACCCGGTACGCGCCAGCTCGCAGAGCGCTCTGGTAGGCGCCCAACAGAGGATGGATCAGAAAAAGGCTATCGTAGACTGGTATACCGGCGCGCCCACTCCAAACGATATTGCCCAATCCGATGCAGCGCTGGTGGTGGCCAAGGCCAAACTGGCGGACGCCCAGCGCGAATGGGATCGCCTGAAGAACGGACCCGATCCCGAGGATATCTCTGCGGCCGAAGCGCGGGTTGCGGCAATCCAGGCCACGCTGGATATGACGAAACTGGATGCTCCTTTCGGCGGCACTGTCACCGATGTCCGTTCGATGGTCGGCGACCAGATTGCCCCGGCAACTATCTCCTTCCGCATCGACGATCTCTCCCGTCTGTTGGTGGACGTGCAGATCACCGAAGTGGACATCAACCGGATTAAAGTGGGCCAGCCGGTGACTCTCTCCTTCGATGCTATATCCGGAAAGGATTATAACGGCAAAGTTTCGTCCGTAGCCACGATTGGAACGCCGAGCTCTGGGGCGGTCAATTTCACCGTTACGATTGAATTGATTGATGCTACCGACGAAGTTCACCCTGGCATGACGGCAGCTGTGAATGTGGTGGTAGACCAGCTTAGCGATGCATTGCTGATCCCCAACCGGGCGGTGCGCCTGAAGAACGGCCAGCGGGTGGTGTACGTCCTGCGCAACAACGCCCTGACCGCAGTCCCGATTACGATTGGGTCCATTTCGGATACCTTTAGCGAAGTGACTGGCGGGGACATCCAGGAAGGTGATTTAGCCGTGCTCAACCCGCCGATCGAGTTCAACACCAGCGGACCTTCGTCCTTTGGACCCGGACGGTAACTATGGACGAATGGGTGATTGAAGCCAGGGATCTATCGAAGGTTTACAAAATGGGCGAGATGGAAGTCCAGGCGCTGCGCGGGGTGAGCTTTAAGATCCGGCGGGGCGAAGTGCTTTCCATCATGGGCCCTTCAGGTTCAGGAAAATCGACTTTGATGAACCTGTTGGGCTGCCTGGACCGCCCGAGCAGCGGCGAATATATTCTGGATGGCGAGCTGGTCTCACGTATGGCAGACGACCAACTGGCCCTGGTGCGCAACCGCAAGGTGGGTTTTGTTTTCCAGAGCTTTAACTTGCTACCGCGCGCATCGGCATTGGCAAACGTCGAAATGCCGATGCGCTACGCCGGCGTGCGCAAGGGCCGCCTGGATAAGGCCCGGGCAGCCCTGACCTCGGTCGGCCTGGGAGACCGGGTAAATCACCGGCCGACGGAGCTTTCGGGCGGCCAGCAGCAACGGGTGGCGATTGCGCGAGCCTTGATTAACAACCCGGCCATCGTCATGGCCGACGAGCCGACCGGCAACCTGGATACAAAATCGGGCAAGGAAATCATGGAGTTGATCCTGCACCTCAACCAGGAAAACGGCACGACGGTTATTATTGTTACGCACGATCCATCCGTGGCGGCCCAGACACAGCGCGTAATCCGCCTGCGGGATGGTTTATTGGAGGAAGCATGAACATCGGTGAAGCGATTCTCGAGGCGTTCGAAAGCCTGAATGCCAATAAAATGCGTTCGAGCCTGACCATCCTGGGTATCGTGATCGGGGTGGCGGCAGTAATCGCCATGCTCGGTGTGGGCACGGGCGCCCAGCAGACCATCACTGGGACCATCAGCGGCATCGGCACAAACCTGCTGTTCGTATTCCAGGGTAACTTTACCGAGACCGTGCGTAACCCCAGCCCGCTGACCATGCAGGATGCGCAGGCGCTGAAAGACGCCTTCCTGGCGCCTTCGGTCCAAAACGTGGCACCGGTGATCCAGAGCAATCTCGACGTTTCATTCGAATCAACTCATGCCAGCGTGCAGGTGAGCGGAATCACGCCCGAATACGAATCCGTGCGCAATTACTCGCTCATCGAAGGCCAATTTATCAGCCAGGAACACATCCTGGGGCAGTCCTCGGTGGCCCTGCTCGGGGCAGATATGGCCGACAAGCTGTTCGGCCGGCGAGAGGGGATAGCGGGTGAAACAATCCGCATCGAGGGCCAGCCGTTCCGGGTGATTGGGGTGCTGCAGCCCAAGGGCGGCGGCTTTGGCGGCAGCCAGGATAAGATCGTGCTGGTGCCCATGACCACTGCCCAGGCGCGCCTGATCCGCAAGCCGAAGGACCGGGTGGATGTGGTCTACGTGCAGGCGGTTAGCTCCGATGCGGTCAGCCAGGCCAGCCAGGAAGTGGCCGACGTGCTGCGCCAGCGTCACCGCACGCAGTTGGGCGTCGATGACTTCACCATTTTTACCCAGCAGGACTTCGTAGCCACTGCCCAGACGGTGACCGGCGTGCTGACCATTTTCCTGGGAGGCGTGGCGGCGATCTCGCTGCTGGTAGGCGGGATCGGCATCATGAACATCATGCTGGTGTCCGTTACCGAACGGACGCGTGAGATCGGTCTGCGTAAAGCGATTGGGGCGCGCAAGCGGGATATCCTGATCCAATTCTTGAGCGAATCGGCGCTGCTGAGCCTGATTGGAGGCCTGGTCGGGATTGCCGTCGGCTGGCTGATTGCTTTTGGCGTGGGTGAAGTTGCTCGCGCCAACAACACGCCGTTCACGCCCTCGATTGGATTGGACGCCATCCTGCTGGCTACCCTGTTCTCGACGGCGGTGGGCCTGTTCTTCGGGCTGTACCCAGCTAACCGGGCGGCCAACCTGGAACCGGTGGAAGCCTTGCGCTATGAATAGATGCAGAGGAGGTGAATCATGAAGTTTTCCGTCGGCGCTGACGAGCGCCAGCCAATGGTCGATCACATCCTTAAATTGCTCAAACGGGCCGGGCACAAGGTGGTCTGGTACGGCCCGTCCGGTAAGGGCAGCGTGCCCTGGCCGGAAGTTGCCCGCTGCGTGGCGGAGGATGTGGCAACCGGGCGATCTGAGGAAGGCATCTTGTTCTGCTGGACGGGAACGGGGGTCTCGATAGCCGCTAATAAAGTGAAAGGCATCCGGGCTGCCCTGTGCTCGGACGCCGAAACCGCCCGCGGGGCACGCCTGTGGAACAACGCCAACGTGCTGTGCATGTCCATGCGCCTGACGGCCTCGCCCGTGGCTGAGGAAATCCTCACCGCATGGCTCAACACGCACTACCAACCCAATCCAAAGGACGACGCCTGCCTGGCGGAAGTCGAGAAGATGGATGGGGGATAAACCTAACCCCCCGGCCCTTGAGT